>CAMFLG010000031.1 GCA_945957495.1 uncultured Pseudorhodobacter sp.
GTTTCGGATGAAAACCTCGCCGACCGCTATCACACCGCCTGCGACCCGCGTCTGAACGCGTCGCAGTCGTTGGAACTGGCCTTCCTCGTTTCCGAAGAATTGTCGGCACAGCGCATGGCCGCCCGTCGCGTCGCGCTCTGACCTATCGGTCCATCATTTGAAAAAGGCGGGGCTTTGACCCCGCCTTTTTCATGTCACTCCCGCGAACTGACCAGCCGCAACCACGGGTGGGCCAGTGGTTGTGGCGGTGCGTCGCACCGGCTCGTTTGCGGTGCAGGGGCGCACAGCGCCTCAACCAACGTATTGGTCACGGCGAAACGGCGCGGGGCTGCGCCAATCGCGCCCTCCGTCACCAGACATCCCAGTGCCAGCGCAGGTTCGCGCCCATCCCCGCGTAAGGGCAGCAGGATCATCCGCCCCGCCAAAGCCCTGCGCCCGATGCCCCGTTCCGCCTCCAGCCCGATTTCCAGAATGGCTGGGCCCGCGAACACCTGCTCCACTTCCTGCGCCAGACGCGACCGGGCCAAGGGATCAAACAGCGCGCTCAGCGGCATGCCGCGCACATCCATGCCCATCAGGTCTGTCAGATGCATCCCGGCCAACCGGAACCGCGCCAGCCCCGGGGCAATGCGTTCCAGCAAGAATACATGCTCCAGACAACTGGCCATGCCGCGCGGCTCTACATCCGCGCGCCGGGGGATGCCGCCGTCCCGCCGCAACGCCTCCCAATAGCCGCGCACGGCTTGCAACGGCCTAGCCGACTGTGCCGAAATCCCACCGCCAGAGGTTTTGCCGAAGAACACGATCATATCAGGCGCTCCTTTGCCGTGCTCGGGTCTTTCCGGAAAAGTGCGGCTTCATTCCGCGGCAATCCCGGTTAAGGAAGCCTTAAGATAATACATTCAAACCGGCTTTTGCGGATAATCTCGACACATGGTAAAGACCGCCGCAAACCCGCATCTGGCCCGCAGGAGAGACGCATGACGATTTCAATGACCGGTTTTGCCGCGCGCAAAGGGCAGGGGGCCGGGCACAGCTGGGCCTGGGATATCCGCTCGGTCAACGGGAAGGGTCTGGATCTGCGCCTGCGTGTGCCCGATTGGATCGACGGGCTGGAACTGGGCCTGCGGGCAGAGCTGTCGCGCGCCCTGCAACGCGGCAATGTCAACCTGACGCTCAAGGTCGCCCGCGATGGTATAGCCGAGGGGGCAGAGGCGCTGCGGGTGAATATCCCCGCTTTGTCGGCTGTGTTGGCTGCGCTGAAACAGGTGGAAGACGCCGCGATGGAGGCGGGTGTGACCCTTGGCCAGCCCACGGGCGCGGATGTTCTGGCGGTGCGCGGCGTGCTGGATACCAGCAGCGCCGACAGTGATACCGTCCCCCTGCGCGCGGCCATTCTAGCCGATCTGCCCGCACTTCTGGCGGAATTCAAAGCCATGCGCGCGGCAGAAGGCCTTGCCCTGAACGGCGTGATCGCGGCGCAGCTTGATGCCGTGGCCAAGCTGACCCGCGACGCCGCAACCGAGGCCGCCGCCCGCCGCGACACGCTTGCCACCACCTTGCGCGACGCGCTGGCGAAAGTGCTTGCCAATGCCGAGGGGGTGGACGAGACGCGGCTTGCGCAGGAACTGGCGCTGATCGCCGTCAAGAACGACGTGACCGAGGAAATTGACCGGCTGACCGCCCATATCGACGCCGCCCGCACGCTGTTGGCCGATCCGGGGCAGGTCGGGCGCAAATTTGATTTCCTGATGCAGGAATTCATGCGTGAGGCCAATACCTTGTGTTCCAAATCGCAGTCGCTTGCGCTGACCCGGATCGGGCTTGACCTCAAGACGGTCATAGATCAGATGCGCGAACAGGTTCAGAACGTGGAATGATCATGGCGCAAGTGCAATCCAGACGCGGACTTTTGCTGATCTTGTCCTCGCCCTCGGGTGCGGGAAAATCGACCCTGTCGCGCAAGTTGCTGGACTGGGATCAGACCATCCGCTTTTCGGTATCCGCCACCACCCGCGCGCCGCGCCCGGGCGAAGAGGATGGCCGCGAATACTATTTCCGCAGCCGCGAAGACTTTGAAGACATGGTGAAAACCGGCGAGATGCTGGAACATGCCGAGGTGTTCGGCAATTTCTACGGCTCGCCCAAAGCGCCGGTCGAGGCCGCAATGAAGGCCGGGCGCGACACGGTTTTCGATATCGACTGGCAGGGCGGCCAGCAGATCCGCAACTCGGCACTTGGCCGCGATGTGGTGTCGATCTTTGTCCTGCCGCCTTCTATCGCCGAACTTGACCGCCGCTTGCGCAGCCGGGGGCAGGACAGTGATGCAGTCATCGCCGGGCGCATGGCGAAAAGCCGCGATGAAATCAGCCATTGGGCCGAATATGACTATGTGATCGTCAATACCGATATCGACAATGCTTTCAATCAGTTGACGACCATTCTTCAGGCAGAGCGCCTGCGGCGTGACCGCCAGCCACAGCTTGCCGATTTTGTCCGTGGTCTGAACCGGGAGTTTGAAACCAGATGATCTATGCGCTTGACGGAATTGCCCCCGAAATCGCTGCCTCGGCCTGGGTTGCCGAAACGGCGGTACTGGTGGGAAAAGTGGTGCTGGAAGACGACGCGAACATCTGGTTCGGCGCCACCTTGCGCGGCGACAACGAAGAAATCCGCATCGGGCGCGGCAGCAATATTCAGGAAAACTCGGTTCTGCATACCGATATGGGCTATCCGCTGACCATCGGTGCCAATTGCACCATCGGCCACCGCGCCATGCTGCATGGCTGCACGATCGGCGAGGGCAGTCTGATTGGCATGGGCGCGACGGTCTTGAACGGGGCCAAGATCGGCAAGGGCTGCCTGATCGGCGCCTGTGCCTTGATCACCGAGGGCAAGGAAATTCCGGATGGCAGTCTGGTGATGGGCGCCCCCGGCAAGGTGATCCGCGAACTGGACGACGCGGCCCGTGCCCGGCTGATCGCGTCGGCCTTGGGCTATCAGGCCAACGCGCGGCGCTTTGCTAAGGGCTTGATCAAGCTTTGAAAATGCAAAGGGGGCCACCCGTGGCCCCCAAGTCGTCGTAAACCGCATTGGCGTGAACGGTCCGGGCTTAGCCCCAGACGGCCTGACGCGCGATACGCTCTGCATCACCGGGGTAAATGCCCAGATCAATGGCTTCGCGCAGCGACAGTCCGGCGATCTCGTCGCGGGTCCGGCGGTACAGCGCGCGTTTGGCAGCAGCCTCACGCCATTGGGCAATAAACGTTTTCATCGTGTTTCCTTTCCTCTTTGCGATGACGCGGCCCGGATGGCTTTGTCCCTTTCGCTTGTTCAGGATATAGGAATTGCGTTAGCGCCAACAACGGCCAATGCTGCGCTGCGGCTATGCATTTATTGCATAGGTCCGCCATGTGCGCCGTAACAAAAAAGGCGCCTGAAGGCGCCCTTTTCCAAATTCCGGCCGGTCCCGTCAGATCAGCTTGCCCATGGCAACAGCCGTATCGGCCATCCGGTTCGAGAAGCCCCATTCGTTATCATACCAACTAAGGATACGCACCATCGTGCCATCCATCACCTTGGTCTGATCCATGTGGAACACCGAGGAATGCGGATCATGGTTGAAGTCCGAAGACACGTTCGGCTGATCGGTAAAGCCCAGAATCCCCTTCAGCCGACCATTTGCCGCCGCACGCACGGCGTCATTGATCTCGGCTACGGTGGTCGTGCGGGTGGCTTCAAACACCAGATCCACCACCGAAACATTCGGCGTCGGCACGCGGATGGCAACGCCGTCCAGCTTGCCCTTCAGTTCCGGCAACACCAGACCCACCGCCTTGGCAGCGCCGGTCGAGGTCGGGATCATGCTCAACGCCGCCGCGCGGGCGCGGTAAAGATCCTTGTGCATGGTGTCCAGCGTCGGCTGGTCGCCGGTATAGCTGTGAATGGTGGTCATGAAGCCGCGCTTGATCCCGACCGCCTCGTTCAGCACCTGCGCCACGGGGGACAGGCAGTTGGTGGTGCAAGAGGCGTTCGAGACAACGATATCATCCTTTGTCAGCGTACCATGGTTCACACCATACACAATCGTCTTGTCCGCGCCGTCGCCTGGCGCAGAGATCAGCACGCGCTTTGCGCCGTTTTCCAGATGCGGCAGGCATTTTTCCTTCGAGGTGAAAATGCCGGTGCATTCCAGCACGATATCAACATGCGCCCAGGGCAGGTCTGCCGGATTCTTGATCGCCGTCACCAACATCGGCCCACGGCCCACGTCGATGCTGTCGGCCGTCGTCGTCACCGTTGCAGGAAAGCGGCCATGCACCGAATCAAAGCGCAACAGATGTGCGTTGGTTTCCACCGGGCCCAGATCGTTGATCGCCACAACCTCGATGTCGGTACGCCCCGATTCGATGATCGCCCGCAGGATGTTGCGGCCAATCCGGCCAAATCCGTTGATTGCAACTTTGACAGTCATAAATCTCTCCTGAACCGAAGCGCGACTCACGCGCGGATTGCTAGCGCTAACATCAATAAACCGACGCAACAATCAACGGTGGATGCACCGCCTAACGCCAGATTTGCAGGTATTCTACCAGATCCGCAAGTTTCAGCAGTAAGAACATCACTGCGCGCCCGTCATTCAGGGCAAAATCGCCCAGAATGGCAGCAAGGATAAGAACGACAACGACGACTGAGCTTCGGTCTAACACGACCCCTCCGGTTATTGGAGGAGCCGCCCCATCGCCCCGGCCACATCGGCCATACGGCAGGAAAAGCCCCATTCATTGTCATACCAGGCCAGAACGCGGACAGAGCGGCCAACAACCTTGGTCTGATCCGGGGCAAAGATAGACGAATACGGCGTGTGATTGAAGTCGATTGAAACCTTGGGTTCAGGATCATAGGCCATGACCATGCCCATATAGCCCGCCGCCGCGTCGCGCACGATGGCGTTGACCTCGTCCACCGTCACCGATTTCTTCGCGATGAAGGTCAGATCAACTGCCGACACGTTCGGCGTCGGCACCCGCAGCGACGATCCGTCCAGCAGGCCTGCCAGTTCCGGCAACACCTCGCCAATGGCTTTCGCCGCCCCGGTCGAGGTGGGAATCATCGCCATCGCGGCAGAGCGGGCGCGGTACAGATCCTTGTGGCGGCGGTCCAGCGTGGGCTGATCGCCGGTATAGGAATGGATCGTCGTCATGATGCCGCTTTCGATGCCGATGCTGTCATTCAGCACCTTGGCCAGCGGCGCAAGGCAGTTGGTCGTGCAAGAGGCGTTCGACACCACATGATGATCGGGCGTCAGGCTGCGGTGGTTCACCCCGTAAACCACGGTCAGATCGGCGCGCTTGGCAGGGGCAGAGACCAGAACCCGCTTGGCCCCGCGGCCCAGATGCACCGCCGCCTTTTCACGCTCATTGAACTTGCCGGTGCATTCCAGCACGACATCGACGCCGTCCCAATCCAGCTCTTCGGGGTTGTAGGTGCTCATCACCCGGATCGGGCCGCGGCCAAGGTCAAGCTCGTCGCCCGACACCTTCACCACGCCCGGAAAACGACCATGCACCGAATCGTATTTCAGCAAATGCGCGTTTGTTTCAATCGGCCCCGTCGCATTGATCGCCACCACTTGCACATCGTTGCGCGCACTTTCCGCAATATGCGCCAGCGTGCAGCGCCCGATGCGGCCAAATCCGTTGATGCCAATGGTGATCATGTTGCGCCCCTACGCCAAAGATAAGTCCCGTCCCCTTGGCTATAGAAGAGGATTCAGTTGCGGAAAAGACAGAAAAATACGATATTTCAGTATGTTAGCGCAAACTTTACATGGTGGCGCTAACAGGATCTTGGCTTTGCAACCCCGTGCAAAGACGCTAGAACCCGAATGACTTTGGGGCGAGGGCGCGGATGAGCGGTTTGTTGGCTTTGTTGGACGATGTTGCCGCGATTGCCAAGGTGGCAGCGGCCTCGGTGGACGATATCGCGGGCGCGGCGGCCAAGGCGGGGGCAAAAGCCGCCGGGGTGGTGATCGACGACACGGCCGTCACGCCGAAATATGTCCATGGCTTTGAAGCCAAGCGCGAATTGCCGATCATTGGCCGAATCGCCTTGGGTTCGATCAAGAACAAGCTGATCATCCTGTTGCCGCTGGCGATGCTGCTGGCGAATTTCCTGCCGCAGGCGATTACACCGCTGTTGATGATCGGCGGCGCCTATCTGTGTTTTGAAGGCGCCGAGAAGATCTTTCACGCGCTGTTTCCGCATGGCGATGCCGAGGTGGCCGAGGATTTTGATACCAAAGACCCGGTCCGGCTGGAAGAAGAGCGGATTTCAGGGGCGATCAAGACCGATTTCATCCTGTCGGCAGAAATCATGACTATCGCTTTGGCCGCGATTCCCGACAGCACCATCTGGGTCGAGGCGATCACGCTGGCCATTGTCGGCATTGTGATCACCGTCGGCGTTTACGGCAGCGTCGCACTGATCGTAAAGATGGATGACATCGGCCTGTTCATGGCCCGGCGCGGTCGCCTTGGCCTGACCCGCAGTCTTGGGCGCGGGCTGGTGCGCGCGATGCCAAAGCTGATGGCGTTCCTCTCCACGCTTGGCACCGCCGCGATGCTGTGGGTCGGCGGCTCGATCATCATTCACGGGATGGAGGGGTTGGGTTTTGGCTGGCTGGGCCACCACATTGAATCGTGGGCCGCAGGCGTGGCGCATCTGGCCCCGGGCGGGGTGGCGGTGGTTGAATGGCTGGCCAAGGCGGTGATGGACGGTATTTTCGGCCTTGCCATCGGTCTGATGATGATCCCGATTGCCACCCGCATCATCGGGCCGGTCTGGGACGCCCTGCGCAAAACGAAATAGGCCGCGCAACCGCGCGGCCCAATCTCAGGTTTCGGAAATTGGGGACGGATTGGAAATCCGCCCCTTGGCCGTTACAGCAGCGCCTTTGCCTTGGCGACGGTGTTCTCCGCGGTGATGCCGAACTCTTTATACAGACGCTCCATCGGGGCCGATGCGCCAAAGCTGGACATGCCGACGAAGTCGGCCTTGCCATCGCGGCCACGCTCGCCCAGCAGCCAGCGGTCCCAGCCTTGCCGAACGCCCGCCTCAATCGCCACGCGCACGGCACCCGCAGGCAGCACGCGCTTGCGATAGGTCTCGTCCTGCGCCGCAAACAGCTCCATGCAGGGCATCGAGACGACGCGGGTGCCAATGCCTTCAGCCTCCAGCATGTCGCGGGCTTTCAGCGCGATTTCCACCTCTGACCCGGTCGCCATCAGGATGACCTGACGCTTGCCGGTGGCCTCGGCCAGAACATAGGCGCCCTTCGACACCAGGTTCTGATTGGTATGCACCTTGCGCACCGCAGGCAGGTTCTGCCGGCTCAGCGCCAGAACCGACGGCGTGGTCTTGGCGCTCAGCGCCAGTTCCCAGGACTCTGCCACCTCAACCAGATCGGCGGGGCGGAACACCATGGTGTTCGGCGTGGCACGCGAAATCGCCAGATGCTCCACCGGCTGGTGCGTCGGGCCGTCTTCGCCCAGACCGATCGAGTCATGCGTCATGACATAAACCACCGGAACACCCATCAGCGCCGAAAGCCGCATCGCGGGGCGGGCATAGTCGGTAAAGCACATGAACGTGCCCGAATAGGGCCGCACGCCGCCATGCAGCGCCATGCCGTTCATCGCCGCCGCCATGCCATGTTCGCGGATGCCGTAGTAAACGTAACGGCCCTTGCGGTCCTCGGGGCTGAACACGCCCAGATCGGCGGTCTTGGTGTTGTTCGAACCGGTCAGGTCGGCCGACCCGCCGATGGTTTCCGGCAAGACCGGGTTCACCGCCGCCAGCACCTTTTCACTGGCCGAACGCGTGGCAAGCTTTGGCATCGCCTCAACCGCCGCCTTTTTCACGCCCCGCACCGCTGCTGCCAGCTTTGCCGGAACGTCGCCCGCGAAGATCCGTGCGAATTCAGCCTGCTTCGCCGATGAAAGCGCGGCAATCCGCGCCTCCCACGCCGCACGGGCCGCAGCCCCGCGCGCGCCAAAGCCTTCCCACTGCGCCTTGATCGCCGCCGGCACCTCGAACGGACCAGAGGTCCAGCCATAGGCCGCCTTCGCCGCCGCCATCTGTGCAGCATCCGTCAGCGCGCCATGGCCCTTGCTGGTATCCTGCGCAGCATGTCCCAGCGCGATGTGGGTGGCACAGGCAATCATCGCCGGGCGGGCAGAGGCCTTTGCCGCCGTGATCGCCGCATCAATCGCCACCGGATCATGGCCGTCACATTCGAACACATCCCAGCCCGAGGCCGCAAACCGCGCCTTCTGATCGGTGATGTCCGACAGCGACACCTTGCCGTCGATGGTGATGCCGTTGTTATCCCACATCACGATCAGGCGGCTCAGCTGCTGCTTGCCCGCCAGCGCAATCGCCTCCTGGCTCACGCCTTCCATCAGGCAACCATCGCCCGCGATGACATAGGTGTAGTGATCCTGCACCTTGGCGCCCCAGCGCGCGCGCAGGTTCTCTTCGGCCATGGCAAAGCCCACGGCATTCGAAATCCCCTGACCCAGCGGCCCGGTGGTGGTTTCCACCCCAGCGACATGACCGTATTCCGGATGGCCCGCCGTGATCGCGCCCCACTGGCGGAAGTTCTTGATCTGCTCAATCGTCATGTCTTCGTAGCCGGTCAGATACAGCAGGCTGTAGATCAGCATCGACCCATGCCCCGCCGACAGGATGAACCGGTCCCGGTCCGCCCAGCGCGGCGCCTTGGGATCAAACTTCAGATGCTTTTCGAACAGAACCGTCGCCACATCGGCCATGCCCATCGGCATGCCGGAATGGCCCGAATTGGCCGCAGCCACCGCATCAAGGGTCAGTGCGCGAATGGCGGCAGCGCGCATCCAGTGGTCAGGGTGGCTGCTGCGAAGGGTCTGGATATCCAAGGCCGTTATCCTGTTCATCAAGGGAAAGTTGCAGGGTGCATAGCACCCCCTGCGGCAAGATCAAGCGTGGCCCGCAACCCGTTGAGCCAAAAGACAAGACCTTGCCTGCCGCATTGGGCTAAGATTGCCTGCGATGACGCCTTGTGTGATTCGTCGTTTGTCAGCATGAATAAGACACCATATGACAGCCAAAGAAACGACCGTCGGAAAGGGCTTGGGGCCAATGCAACAGATTTCAGAGTTGGAACGGCGCATCACCGCCGCACTCGAACGGATCGGGCGCGGGGTAGAAGGGCTGACGGCGGCCAACGCAGCCCCCTCTGCGATGCTGCCCGAAAGCGAATTTGCCAAGCTGAACGACGTGCTGGATGAAGAGCGTATGGCCAACGCCCAGTTGAACGAACGCCTGCGCGTCCACCGTGATCGCGAGATGGCCTTGGCCAATCAAGTCACCGATCTGACGGCGCAACTGGCCAGCCGCACCGCCGAACTGGCCGCCCTGCAGGCCGAACGCCGCGAAGAGGCGGCAGAGCTTGCCGATATTCTTGCTGCCCTCAATCCCCTTATTGAAGAGGCCAACCGCCATGCCTGATCTGGAAATCCTCATCGGCGGCCGCAGCTTTACCGTGTCCTGCCAGCCGGGCGAAGAACATTTCCTGCGCGGTGCCGCCGCCATGCTGGATATCGAAGCGCAGCCGCTGGTCGCCCAGATGGGCCGCCTGCCGGAATCGCGCATGCTGCTGATGGCGGGCCTAATGCTGGCCGACAAGGCCGCCGCGGTCGAGGATGAGAACCGTCAGCTGAAACAGAAACTGGCAGAGCTTGAGGCCCGCCCCATACCCGAACGCGAAAAGGTCGAGGTGCCGGTGGTGCCCGCAGCCGTGCGCGAAACGCTCGCCGAAATCGCCGCCCGGGCCGAGGCGATGGCCGCCCGCATCGAAGAAATGACACCATGACCCGGCGCCTATCTGGTCCGGTGCTGGCCTCTGTCTTGCTTGCAGGCTGTGTTCCGGGGGCAGCGCCGGTTGGCAATGCCACGCAATACATCTGCGCGGATGGCGCGCAGATCGCGGCGCTTTACGGCAAAGAGGGTGATGAGGACAATGTGATCCTCAGCTACCGCGGCGAAACCTTTCACCTGATCCAGGAAATGTCCGGTTCTGGCGTCCGCTATGGCTGGCCATCGGATGGCTCGAACTACGTCTGGTGGACCAAAGGCGACAGCGCCACACTCTACTGGAAAGACGGCACCAAGGGCGGCGCGGAATCTGTGGTGCATGCCGATTGCGTGGCACAATAATCAAACAGCCTTTCCCGGCATTTGATTAAAATTTGCCTTCATCTTGGCTAAAATACTCAGGGGGCGCGGGGGCTGGCCCCCGCTCCAACGCTCGGCCCATCTTTGCAGATTGGGCGTTCGGCGCTGACGACCTTCCCCCGGAAGGCCGTCCGGGCGCGCCTCACCCCGCGTTTGCGGCGCGGATCTTCTCGGCCGCTTCCTTGTCATAGGCAACGCCGTTGGCCTCGAACAGCGCATCCAACTCACCCGAAAGCGTCATTTCGGTGACGATGTCGCAACCGCCGATGAATTCACCCTTCACATACAGCTGCGGGATCGTCGGCCAGTCCGAGAAATCCTTGATGCCTTGGCGGATTTCAGCATCCGCAAGCACGTTCACATCGGCAAACTCAACACCCATGTAATTCAGCACGCCCGCCACGCGGCTGGAGAACCCGCACTGCGGCATCATCTTGGTGCCCTTCATGAACAGCACCACGTCATTGTTCGTCACGGTGTCTTTGATCGTATCAAGTGCGGTCATCTTAGTGTCCTCATGTAGTGCCACCGTTCCACGCGGCGCATCCGCCGCCAGTAGCCGATTCCGTATTTTAGCGTGCCCCGAACGTCGCAGCAGATTGGGAAGGCGTCCACCAGGTCAAGGGCAGACAGCATTCCATCACTCCGGTGCTTTCGTGGTCAGGGCCAGCGCATGCAACTCGCCATGCGCGCCGTCCATCTTGCCCTTCAGGCTGGCGTAAACCGCCCGTTGTTGCTGCACCCGGTTCAGGCCCTTGAAACTGGCGTCGATCACCTCCGCCGCCCAATGATTGCCGTCCCCCGCCAGATCGGTGATGGTGATCTTGGCCTGCGGGAAGCTTTCCCGGATCAGGTTCTCGATATCTGTGGCCTGCATCGCCATGGGTTGCTCCTTGGTTATGCCTGAAATGTAAGGCCGGGGCAGGGGGCCTGCAAGAGGGCTATGATGTATCCTTGCCAGACCATTCGTCGCGCATCAGCCCGAACAGCAGCAGATCCACCGACCGCCCCAAAATGGGCCGATACCAATGCGCCCGCAGCCGCCCTTCCAGCACGAATCCCGCCCGTTCATAAACGCGCTGCGCCCGCAGGTTTTCGCCCGAGGTGTCCAGCCAGACCCGCTGTGCGCCCAGATCATCGAAGGCAAAGCGCAGCAGCGCCGCCACGAAATCGGCGCCACCGCCACCACTGGTCTGCGCCAGCGCAAGCCGGAACAACTCCACGCGGCCCGAGGCATCGCCAATCTCGCGAAAAATCGCAAAGCCGCCCTCGTCGCCCCAGATCAGCACCCGCGCGGCCTTGTCGTCCAGATACCGCGCCAGTTGCGCCTCATCATCATCGCCGATGAAGGGCGCGTTGGCCGGATCGGTGGTCAACCGCCGGATAAAGCCGAAATCCGCAGGCGTGGCCGGGCGCAAGTTCACCCGACAGCCGCCTCGAACGCGCTGCGATACAGCGCCGACAACCCTGCCATCGCAGTGGCTTCTGCACCAAACTGCACGTCCTTGCCGCCAAAGCGCCCGACACGCTGCACCGGCACAGAGGTCAGCAGTGCCGCCGCCTCCAGCGCCGCCGCACCCTCGGCCGAGCAAGCCACCAGATAGCGCGCCTGATCCTCGCCAAACAGCGTCGCCACGTCACCCGCATCCAGATGCACGCCCAGCCCCGCGCCTTCGGCCATCTCGAACGCCGCCAGCGCCAGGCCGCCATCGGCCAGATCGGTTGCCGCACGCAGGGCCTTGCGGTTGGCCCGCAGGAACTCGCCGTTGCGCTTTTCCGCCGCCAGATCCACCTGCGGCGCATCGCCCGCCTCGATACCGAAAGCTTCGGCCAGCAGGGCAGACTGGCCCAGATGCCCAAACGTCTCGCCAATCACCAGCGCAACGTCACCCTCCTGCGGGCGCCCGGCGATCAGATCGTCCAGCGAGGTCAGAATCCCCACCGCGCCAATCGTCGGCGTCGGCAGAATGCCGGTGCCATCGGTTTCGTTGTACAAAGACACGTTGCCCGACACGATCGGCATATCCAACGCCGCCACAGCAGCACCAATGCCTTTGATCGCGCCCACCATCTGGCCCATGATCTCGGGCTTTTCCGGGTTGCCGAAGTTCAGGTTGTCGGTCGTGGCCAAGGGCAGCGCCCCCACCGCCGTCAGGTTGCGATAGGCTTCCGCCACCGCCTGCTTGCCGCCCTCAAACGGGTTCGCCTTGACATAGCGCGGCGTCACATCGGAGGTGAAGGCCAAGGCCTTGCCCGTTCCATGCACCCGCACCACGCCCGCGCCCATGCCGGGGGCAATCACCGTATCGGCGCCAACCATGCTGTCATATTGTTCGTAAACCCAGGCCTTCTGCGCGTAGTTGGGCGAGCCGATTAGCGCGCGCAGCCCATCCAGCGCGGAAATCTCAGGCACCACGCCCAAGGCCGCCGCCGCAGGCGTTTCCACCCAAGGCCGATCATACTCCGGGGCCGAGGACGACAGTTTCGACAGCGGCAGATCCGCCTTCACCTCATTGCCATGCAGGATCAGGAAGCGATCCTCTGGAATCGTCTCACCGACAATCGCGAAATCCAGATCCCACTTCACGAAAATCGCCCGCGCCACATCTTCCAGGTCCGGCTTCAGAACCATCAGCATGCGTTCCTGAGATTCCGACAGCATCATTTCATAAGCGGTCATGTTGGTTTCGCGCTGCGGCACGTCATCCAGTTGCAGCTTGATCCCCAAACCGCCCTTGTCGCCCATTTCCACCGCCGAACAGGTCAACCCAGCCGCGCCCATATCCTGAATGGAAATCACCGCGCCCGAGGCCATCAGCTCCAGACAAGCCTCCAGCAGCCGCTTTTCGGTGAAGGGGTCGCCAACCTGCACCGTCGGGCGTTTTTCCTCGATCGAGTCGTCAAACTCGGCAGAGGCCATCGTCGCCCCGCCCACGCCGTCGCGGCCCGTCTTGGCGCCCAGATACACCACCGGCATCCCCACGCCCGAGGCGACCGAGTAGAAAATCTTGTCCGCATCCGCCAAACCGGCGGCAAAGGCGTTCACCAGACAGTTGCCGTTATAGGATTTGTGAAAGCGAACCTCGCCCCCCACCGTCGGCACGCCAAAGGCGTTGCCATATGATCCCACACCCTCAACCACGCCCTTCACCAGATACGCGGTTTTCGCATGCGACGGCACGCCAAACGACAGCGAGTTCATCGCCGCAATCGGGCGGGCACCCATGGTGAACACATCGCGCAAAATCCCGCCCACGCCGGTGGCAGCACCCTGATGCGGCTCGATGTAGGAGGGGTGGTTGTGGCTCTCCATCTTGAAGATCACCGCCTGCCCGTCGCCAATATCGACCACGCCCGCATTCTCGCCCGGCCCGCAGATCACCTGCGGCCCGGTGGTCGGCAGGGTGCGCAGCCATTTCTTCGACGATTTATAGGAACAATGCTCGTTCCACATCGCCGAGAAAATCCCCAGCTCGGTGAAGGTCGGTTCGCGCCCGATGATGCCCAAGAGGCGTTCCCACTCATCAGGCTTCAGCCCGTGCGCAGCAACGATTTCGGGGGTGATGACGGGGTCGGACATCGACTATCTCCCATGGGGCAGCGGCATTTTGCAGCCGTTTAGGCCAAGGGGGGCAAAAGGGAAAGTGCCGATGGCAGGGCACGCCGAAGAATTTTCGCAGAAATCCGATCTCTCACAGCAAACACTGTCGAAAATCTTCCTGCCCCAGCGTCCTTGCTTTAGGATCACCGGCACATCCGCCCGTGTTCCCCATAAAGGAGACCAAGATGCAATATATGGCGCTGATCTATACCGACCCCGCCCTGACCCCGGAAATGGGCGCTTCGATGAATACCGAATATTTTGCGCTGAACACGCGCATGAAAGAGGCTGGGGTGATGATGTCGGGC
>CAMFLG010000032.1 GCA_945957495.1 uncultured Pseudorhodobacter sp.
CCAGCCCCGCCTCGCGGCCATAGTACGGGCTGAGAACCCCGAAAGAGTGGCCATAACCGAAGGTGCGGTATTGCAGCACCTGATGTTCCTCAAAGAAGGTGTTCAGCTTGGCCGTTACCTCGGCACAAGACGCGCCGGGCACCAGCAGGCTCATGCCATATTCATGCGCCGCCACGTTGATATCCCAGATCCGACGGCTGGCCGCATCGACCTCGCCTACGAACATCGTGCGTTCCAGCGCGGTGTAATAGCCCGAAATCATCGGGAAAGTGTTCAGCGACAGGATATCGCCGCGCTGCAACTTGCGGCTCGTCACAGGGTTGTGCGCGCCATCGGTGTTGATGCCCGACTGGAACCAGACCCAGGTGTCGCGGTATTCGGCATCGGGGAAGCGCTTGGCAATCTCCAACTCCATCGCATCGCGGCCCGCCATGGCCACGTCGATCTCGCGCGCGCCCTCGCGGACGGCCTCGCGGATGGCAAAGCCGCCCACATCGGCAACCGCCGCGCCGTGCCGGATCATCACCAGTTCGGCGGCGGATTTCGTCATCCGTTGTTCCATCGTCCCGCGCGAGATATCAACGCCGCGCTTGGGCTTCAGGAAATGGTTCAGCTTTTCCGATTGCACCAGCGTCAGGTGATCCGCCTCGCAGCCGATGACCTTGCCTTCCCCCGTCACCGACAGAATCGCCCGCCAGTAATTGTCGCGCTGCCAGTCAGTATAGGTGATGTTGTCGCCATGGCAGCGCCGCCAAGGCTGGCCCGCATCAATGCCCGCCGAAATCGTGACGCTTTGCGTGGGCGTCACCACCAGCCCATAGGGCCGCCCGAAAGAGCAATAGAGAAAGCCGGAATAATAGGCGATGTTGTGCATAGAGGTGAAGACGCAGGCCTCAACCCCGTGAATCTCCATCAACTCGCGCAGGCCTTGCAGCCGGTCATCGTATTCCTCGGCCGCAAAGGGCAAAACCCGGTCGCCCTGATGGAACCGGTATTGCTGCGGGCGCTCAGTGATCTTGGCAGTCATCGTTCAGACCTCATGCTTGGGGTCTGGCCGATTGCGGCGCGGAACCCCGAAAGGTCCCGGCGTGCAGGACGAAAGCAGGCTTGGCCTGCAAGCGGCGGGGCATACCCCCTGTGACGACGCCATCGTCACGGCTCGCGGCCAAGATAGCCGTGGCCTGCGCGCTTTGCAATCACCCGTAAGGTGGGCAATATTGCCCACCTTACGAAAGCCTTCACTTGGCGATCTTGTCGAAATCCGCCGCCTCATGGCGTTCGGGCAATTGCTCCTCCGCCTCTCCCCAGGATTTGTTCACCATGCGCCCGCGTTGCACCGCCGGGCGTGCGTCAATCGCCTTGGCCCAGCGTTGCACATTCACATAAGACTCCGTGTCCAGGAACGTGCCCGCATCGCCATAGGCGCGCCCCAGCGTCAGGTTGCCATACCACGGCCAGATCGCGATATCGGCGATGCTATACTCTGGCCCCGCGATGAACTCGCGCGTTGCCAACTGCCGGTCCAGCACGTCCAACTGCCGCTTGACCTCCATCGCAAAGCGGTTGATCGGGTATTCCCATTTCTCGGGCGCATAAGCGTAGAAATGGCCAAAGCCGCCACCCAGATAGGGGGCCGATCCCATCTGCCAGAACAGCCAGTTCAGCGCCTCGGTCCGCGCCGCCGCTGCCTTCGGCAGGAAGGCCCCGAACTTTTCCGCCAGATGCAGCAGGATCGAGCCGGATTCGAACACCCGCACCGGCTCTGGCCCGGAAAGGTCCAGCAGCGCCGGGATTTTCGAATTCGGGTTCACCTCGACAAAGCCCGATCCGAACTGATCGCCCTTGTTGATGTCGATCAGCCAGGCGTCATATTCGGCGCCAGTATGCCCCGCCGCCAGCAACTCTTCGAACATCACCGTCACCTTGACGCCATTTGGCGTGGCCAGCGAATACAGTTGGAACGGATGCTTGCCCTTGGGCAATTCCTTGTCATGCGTCGGCCCGGCAATGGGGCGGTTGATGCTGGCGAAATTGCCGCCATTGGGCTTTTCCCAGGTCCAGACCTTGGGCGGAACATAGGGGGCAGGGTCTGACATGCGTGCGCTTCCTTCTCACCAGATGGTTTGCCGCAGGCTAGGCCGTTCCGCACGCCCCAACAAGCGCCCACCGGCATGCCCGCTGCGCGCAAATCTGCCTATGCCTGTGCGCGGATGCCGAAACCCGCGCCACCGCCCTTGCAGACGCAGCACGCCTTCCCATCTGTGAACGGCAACAACGCAAGGAGAGCAGGATGCAGTGCCCCGTCGATGGCGCGACTCTGGTGATGGCAGAGCGCAGCGGAGTCGAGATTGACTATTGCCCGAAATGCCGGGGTGTCTGGCTGGACCGGGGCGAGTTGGACAAGATCATCGACCGCGCCGCCACCCCCGCGCCAGCACCCGAACCCACCCCGCGCGCGCGCGAGGCGCCGGTCTATCTGGCAGAACCCGGCCGCACCCCGGACCGTTACGCGGAACCCCCGCGCCGCAAATTGCGCGATGACGACGACGATGATGACTACCGCGGCGGCCACCGCAAGAAACGCCGTGAAAGCTTTCTGGGCGAATTGTTCGATTTCTGATCCGCAATGGCCGCAGGCAGGCCCGATCGCCGGGCCCGCCTGCTTGCATTCAAACAGACCGCGTGATGCCGCCATCCACCCGCAGGTTCTGCCCGGTGATATAGCCCGACGCATCCGAGGCCAGAAAGCTGATCGTGCCCGCAATCTCTTCCACCCGGCCATAGCGGCCCATCGGAATGCGGGCGCGGAACTCTTCCTTTTCCGGCAGCGAATTGATGAAGCCCGGCAGCACATTGTTCAGCCGGATGCCTTGCGCCGCGTATTTGTCGGCGAAAAGCTTGGTAAACGCGGCCAACCCGGCCCGTGCCACGCCCGAGGTCGGGAACACCGGATCGGGTTCAAAGGTGGCAAAGGTGGTGATGTTGATGATCGACCCGCCCGTGCCCTGCGCCTCCATGATCGGCGTCACCAGACGGATCGGGCGCACCGCAGACAGGAAATACACGTCAAACCCCTGATGCCAGGCCTCATCCGTGATCTCCAACAGCGGCGCGCGCGGCCCGTGCCCGGCAGAGTTCACCAGAACGTCAATCCGGCCAAACCGCGCCATGGTCGCATCCACCAGCCGCTTTACATCGTCATTCGACTGGTTCGATCCCGTCACACCGACGCCGCCCAATTCGGCCGCCAGAGCCTCGCCCTTGCCGGAACTGGACAGAATCGCCACGGCGAACCCATCCGCCGCCAGCCGCCGCGCTGCCGCAGCCCCCATGCCCGATCCGCCCGCCGTAATCACTGCAACCTTTTGCATTTTCGCGCTCCTCCTGCTTTGCTGCAAGCTGCCACGCCACAGACAGATTGGAAACCCCATGCGCCCCGGTCCCCGCAACCTGATCACCGATGTGCCCGGCCTGTTGGTGGGGCAGGCCGAGGATGCGGCGCTGCGGTCGGGTTGCACGGTTCTGTTGGGACACAAGCCGTTCACGGCGGCGGTTCATGTGATGGGCGGCGCGCCGGGCAGCCGCGAAACCGACCTGCTTGCGCCCGACCGGCTGGTGCAAGAGGTCGATGCGCTGGTGCTGTCGGGCGGCTCCGCCTTTGGTCTGGACGCCTGTTCGGGCGTGGCCGACGGATTGCGGGCGCTGGGGCGCGGCTTTGCCGTGGGGGATCAGCGCGTGCCAATCGTGCCGGGTGCGATCCTGTTCGATCTGCTGAACGGCGGCAACAAGGATTGGGAGCGCAACCCCTACGGCGATCTTGGCCGCGCCGCCCTGGCTGTGGCCGCGCCGGACTTTGCCCTTGGCAGCGCCGGCGCCGGCTATGGCGCGGCCACGGGGCGTTGGAAGGGCGGGCTGGGCTCTGCCTCGCTGGTGCTGGACAGCGGCTTTACAGTGGGCGCTCTTGTGGCAGTAAACGCGCTGGGCTCGGTCACGGTGGGCGAGACAGCGCAGTTCTGGGCCGCACCATGGGAGCAGGAGGCAGAGTTCGGCGGGCGTGGTATCTGCCCCGACCCGGCCCCGATGACCGACGCGCAGCCCGGCAAGCGGATGGGCGAGGCCACCACCATCGCCATTGTCGCCACCGATGCAGGCTTGACGCAGGCGCAGGCGCAGCGCATCGCCACAGCCGCGCATGACGGCATGGCGCGGGCCATCGTGCCGTCGCATAGCCTGCTGGACGGCGATCTGGTGTTTGCCGCAGCCACCGGCGCACGGCCTTTGTCGGACTCGATCCGCGACATCTTCCAGATCGGCCACGCCGCCGCCACCTGCCTTGCCCGCGCCATCGCCCGCGCGGTTTATGAAGCAAAGGCGATGCCCGGCGATCTGCAACCCAGCTGGTCCAGCCGCTTTCGCTAGGGGGCGCGTAGGTCGGGGTTCACCCCGGCTCTGCCCATCTTACCCAAAGGCGCCTCCCCCCTGATTGGGGCAGGGGACGGCGCACCGAGACCTCACCAACGCTGTACCCGTAGGTCGGGGTTCACCCCGACTCTGCCAATTCCCTAAAAATCCGTAAACGAAACACCTAACCCATTGGCCCAAAACATCAATAGATATGTCCCCACCCGGGACAGGGCGTTACCAGCGCCCCAGCGCCGCCTCATCCGCCTCTTTCGCGGCCACCCAAGCCTCGCCATCGACGCCCAGTTCCTTCTTCCAGAACGGCGCACGGGATTTCAGGTAGTCCATCAGAAACTCTGCCGCCGCAAAGGCCTCGGCCCGGTGCGCCGCCGCCGTAGCCACCATCATGATCGCCTCGTCCCCCGCCAGCCGCCCGTAGCGGTGGATCACCAGCGCATCCGCCAGTTTCCACCGCACCGCCGCCTGATCCATCATCGCGGCAATCGCCTTTTCGGTCATGCCGGGGTAATGCTCGATCTCCATTGCCGCCAAGGCACCGCCATTGTCGCGCACCAACCCGGTAAAGGTGACAACCGCCCCCGCCCCCTGCAGCCCCGCCGCGAAAGCGTTGCTTTCCGCGCCCAGATCGAACGGCTCTGCCTGAACCGACAGCCGCATCTCAGCCCCCGGTCATCGGCGGGAAAAACGCCACTTCCCGCACACCCGCAAGCGGCGCATCAAACGAGGACAAGTCCTGATCCAGTGCCACCCGCAGCGAGGTCAGGTCGGCAAAGGCCCAGGCATAACGCTCTTCCTTCGCCGCCAGTTCCGTAATCAGATCGGCTACCGTCGCGGCCTGCGTTTCCAGCCGCTCGCGCGGCACGCCCACCCGTTCGCGCACCCAGGCGAAATACAGCACCTCGATCATGTGTCATCCCGCAGGAACGGCAACGCCTTGCGCAGGTAGTCCCATCCGGTGATCGCCGTCAGCACCGCCGCAATCCACATCAGCACCAGCCCGGCATCGCCCGCAACCGACGCGCAGTCACGCTTGCCGCAGGCGCGGATCGGGTCGGCCACACCCTGATTGACCGCGTCCAGATATTGCTCTGGCGTCATGCCATGCATGGCCACGCCGTTCAGATATTCCAGCCCCGTGCCCAGAAACAGCACCGCAATCGCGATCATCTGCGCCGTGGTCTTCCATTTCGCCAGTTTGGTGACTTTCAGCAGCCCCGCCTTGGCCCCCAGAAACTCGCGCAGTCCAGATACGAAAACCTCGCGGAACAGGATCACCGTCGCAGGCAGGATCAGCCAGGGGTTCATCCCGGAATAGCCGGTCAGCACCATGATCGCGATCACCACCATCGCCTTGTCGGCAATCGGGTCCAGCATGGCGCCGAACTTGCTTTCCTGTTTCCACAGCCGCGCCAGATAGCCGTCGAAATAGTCGGTGATCGCCGCAAGGATGAACAGCGACAGCGCGAACCAATCCGCCCAGGGCCGTTGGAAATACAAAAACATCACGGCCACGCCGGGGGCCGCCAGCAGGCGCAGGAAGGTCAGGGTGTTGGGAATAGACCATTTCATGACGCGGACCGTAGCCCAACTATCAGAGCGGGGGAAAGGCCGATTTGAAAGCAAGATGCGGTCAAATGCCCGAATTTTGCGCGACAGGCAGAATAGCACCGATAGGTCGTGTGCATGAGGATCTGTCAGAGCATCAAACTAAAGCCTGTCTGGTTAACACGGAATCGAAAATCGCTGCCTCTCGCTGCGCGCGACCGCGAATTTCGATCCGCATGTATCTATGAAAACCAGACAGGCTCTAAGCCGCTGCGTGGCAAAACCAAGGCCCGCGACCGGCCTGCCGGATTCAAACCGCAGCGTGTCGATCAACACGTCCTCGGCCAGATTGGCGGCGGCGTCTGGGGCTGATCCTCCAGCTTTGCCGATGAAAGCTGCGCAAGCCCCGTCGGTTTCAACCTGATATCCGTCATCTGCGCCACCGTTGTCCTGCGGACCCTAACGGAAACCCTACCGGCCTTTCCAGCCCGCAAAACGAAAAACCCCGCCCAGATCTGGACGGGGTTTATGGTCTTGGATCAGCCTTGCGGCGGGATCAGGTCAGGCCAGTGCGGCCTTGGCTTGTGCGGCGATGGCGTTGAACGCCTCGGGCTCATGCACGGCCAGATCGGCCAGAACCTTGCGGTCCACTTCGATCCCGGCTTTGGCCAGACCGTTGATGAAACGCGAATAGGTGAACTCGATGTCGAACAGACGCACAGCGGCGTTGATCCGCTGAATCCACAGCGCGCGGAAATTGCGCTTGCGGGTCTTGCGGTCACGGGTTGCGTATTGGTTCGCCTTGTCAACAGCCTGCGTGGCCGTTTTGAAGTTCGTGGAACGGGCGGCGTAGTAACCGGACGCCGCCTTGATCACCTTGCGGTGGCGGGCGTGAGTCACCTTACCGGATTTGACGCGGGACATATGCTGTTCTCCTTACCGGTCGTAGGGCATGTATTTCTTGACGATCTTCGTGTCCGAAGCACTGAGCAGCATGGTGCCCGATGCGTCGCGGATGAATTTCGTCGTGCGTTTGATCATGCCGTGGCGTTTGCCGGCAACGCCAGCTTTCGCCCGACCGGAGGCCGTGAAGCTGAACCGCTTCTTCGCCGCCGATTTGGTCTTCATCTTGGGCATTTTCATCTCCATGGTTTCAGGCAGGGCTTGGCATGCCACGTTGGCCAGCCCCGCGGGGTATTCAGGCGGCCCCTATAGGCGGGTGCCGGGGAAGGTGCAAGCGGTTTTGCGCCGGCAGGTGAGTCTAACTGATCAGGTTCCGGATCACTTTGACGAAAATGCCCGGAATCTCGGGCAAAGCATAGCCGCCTGCCTTCTGGCTGGTGGCATAGGCGATCAGGGCCACCCCGGCCAGCGCGATAAACGCGCCGGTCCGGGGAAACCGGCTTTCAGATGCGGCTTGCAACAGTTCAGGGATCGACAGGGCGAATAGAATGATGCCCAGCACCAGAAACTGATCGGCAGACATGCCACCCCCGCAAAAGACCTGTGGCCGTTCAGGTCTGTTCGGAATCGGAAATCGCTGCCTCTCGTTCCGCTCGAACGCGATTTCCGATCAGCCCGCTTCCGTCAAAACCTGAACTGCCTTTGCCTGCAGGTTATTCAGGATCGACGCTTGAAATCAACCGTTCATCGCAAGGCGCCACGCGCAGAATGTTGGTGGTGCCCTTGACGTTGAACGGCACACCCGCGGTCAGCACGATGAAATCCTCGCGCCCGGCAAAGCCGTCGTCGCGCGCCGCCTTGATCGCCGCGATCACGGCGCCCTTGAAGCGGTCCTGCGGCGCGGTGATCACGCAATGCAGCCCCCAGGTCAGCGCCATGCGCCGCGCGGTGGACATCAGCGGCGTCAGCGCAATGATCGGCACCTGCGGGCGTTCGCGCGCCACCAGGCTTGCGGTGGTGCCCGATTGGGAAAAGCAGACGATCGCCTTGATATTGGTCGCTTCGGCAATCTCACGCGCGGCGGACACAATCCCATCGGCGATGGTGACACGGCGCACGACGCGGCTGGCCTCGATTACATTGCGGTAGGTCGGGTCTTTTTCCACCGAAAGCGCCACGTTGTTCATCGTCGTCACCGCCTCGACCGGGAATTTCCCGGCAGCCGATTCGGCAGACAGCATGACCGCATCCGCGCCTTCGTAAATCGCGGTTGCCACGTCGGATACTTCGGCCCGGGTCGGAACCGGCGATTCGATCATCGATTCCAGCATCTGCGTCGCCACGATCACCGGCTTGGCCGCAGCACGCGCGCCCCGGATCAGGCGTTTCTGGATCGGCGGCACCGAGGTGACGGGCAGTTCCACGCCCAGATCGCCACGCGCCACCATGATGCCATCCGACACCTGCAGGATCGCGTCATAGGCCTTCACGGCGGCAGGCTTTTCGATCTTGGACAAGATCGCAGCCCGGCCACGCGCCAGATGCCGCGCCTCGATCACGTCCTCGGGACGCTGCACGAAGGACAGCGCCAGCCAGTCCACGCCCAGCTCGCAGGCAAATTCCAGATCGCTGCGGTCTTTTTCCGACAGCGCCGCCAAAGGCAGCACCACGTCGGGCACGTTCACGCCCTTGCGGTTGGAAATCGTACCGCCCACCGTCACGACGCAATTGGCAAAATCCTTGCCACATTCCTTGACTTCCAGCCGGATCTTGCCGTCGTTGACCAACAGCGAGGCGCCCGGTTCCAGCGCCTCGAAAATCTCGGGGTGGGGCAGTTGCACGCGGCTGATGTCGCCGGGTGCTGCGTTCAGGTCCATGCGGAAGGCCGCGCCCTCAACCAGCTCTTCGCCCGCCGGGTTGGCAAAGGTGCCGACGCGCAGCTTGGGGCCCTGAAGATCGGCCAGAATGCAGATCGGGCGTCCGGTATCCACCTCGACCTGACGGATGATCGCATGGCGCGCCGCGATGTCGGCATGGGTGCCGTGGCTCATGTTCAGGCGGAACACATCGGCCCCTGCCTCGAACAAGGCGCGGATCATGGTATAGTCACTGGAGGCCGGGCCCAACGTGGCCACGATCTTTACGTTCCGAAGGCGTCTCATGCCTTTTTCCTTTTCGTCGCGTTCAAATGATGTGGTGGGCCAAGCATCTTATGGCCGAAACCTGCCGCCGGGGCAACTGGCGGTTTCGGCGACAATCGCATAAGTCAGGGAACAGCACAGGACATGAGGAATATCTTGGCACCTTTTGCAATTTTTGGGCAAGATCGCCCCGGCCGCTGGCTTGTCACCTGCGATCACGCCAGCAACCGGGTGCCTTCGGATGTGGGTGGCGGCTCGCTGGGCATCGGGCCTGCGGATATGGCGCGCCATATTGCCTATGATGTGGGGGCGGCGGGTCTTGCGCGCGCCTTGGGCGAGGCGCTGGACAGCCCGGTGATCTGTTCCGATTTCAGCCGTCTGGTGATCGACCCGAACCGGGGCGAACAGGATCCGACGCTGGTGATGAAGCTGTATGACGGCACCATCATTCCCGCCAACCGCCACATTGACGCCGCAGAGGTAGAGCGTCGTCTGCACACGCTCTATCGCCCCTATCACGCCGCCTACGCCGCCCTTGCCGCCCGCAGGCCGGATACGGTGATCCTGGCTATCCATTCGTTCACCCCCTGCCTGAAGGGCCGCCCGCCGCGGCCATGGCATGTGGGCGTGCTTTACAGTCATCTGGATGACCGCCTCTCCAAGCCTCTGATTCTACGGCTGGAACGCGAATCCGATCTGTGCATCGGCGACAATGAACCCTACGCGGGCCATCTGCCCGGCGACGCCATCGACCAGCACGCGCTGCAGGCCGGGCGTCACAACACCCTGATCGAACTGCGCAACGATCTGATCGCCGATTCGGCGGCGCAGCGGCACTGGGCCACCCGCCTTGCCCCCATCCTGCAGGCCACGCTGGCCGATCTGTGATTGTCGCCTGGCAGCGGGATTGTTCGCCCCAGCCATCGGGTTTCGTCGCAAATACGGCAACAATGTGGCGAAAGGCTTGACGCCCGCCCCCGGCGCAGGCCATTCAACTTCATGTAAATATGTTGGAGATTGCCGTGGACGCTATGCTTGCCCTTATCGCCTTGCCTGTTCTTCTGGCCATCGGGTTTCTGTTTGATGGAAACTCTGACAGCGATTCCTCTGAAGATTCCTCTGAACCCAGTACCGAGCCAAGTGAAGGCGATGACAGCATCACTGGCACCGACGGCGCAGACGAGATCAGCGCTTTGGGGGGCAACGACACCGTGGTCGGCCTGGCAGGCGACGACACGCTTTCGGGCGATGAAGGGGCGGATAGCATTGATGGCAACGGCGGCGACGATCTGATCTATGGCGGCGCAGGCGACGACTCGATTGTGGCCAATTGGGGCAACGATCAGGTTTACGGTGGCAGCGGTGATGACGTGATTCTAGGATATGCCACTGAAGAAACGATTGAATACATTGGAAATGACACGATTTGGGGTGAAGGTGGTGATGATTTCATCATCGGCGGTGAACGCAATGACCTCTTGTTCGGGGGCACGGGTGCCGACACTCTTGCGGGGTCAGATGGGTCTGACACGCTGGAAGGCAACGGCGGCGATGATGTGCTGATTGACCAGAGCAGCGGTGATGAAAACGATGTGCTAAAGGGCGGCTTCGGTGCCGATACGCTGACGGCTGAAGGCGGCAACGACTCGCTTTATGGCGGTGAAGGCGATGACCACTTGGAGGAAATTGGCACAGGTTCCGGGCATCTCTACGGTGGCATCGGCAATGACGTTCTGGTCGGATGGAACTTTTACGAATACGATAACCAGCCAGACCTGCTTTACGGCGGCGACGGCGACGACATCCTTGTCGGCGATTTCGGCGATCAACTCTATGGCGGAGAAGGTGCCGACCTCTTCTCGCAAGACACGCACAGCGGTGTCGTTTCGGTGGGCGATTACAATGGCGCCGATGACGGGATCGAGATTGTCATGCTCGACCCGGTGGATACGGTCAACGTCGATGTTCAGGCCTCGGCGGATGGGCAGGGAACCGATATTCTGGTCAATGGCGATCTGGTGATGGTGCTGGAAAACACCTCACCCCTGGATGTGAACGTGGACAATATTCAGGTCTACTTCCCCGAGCAGACGGCGGCCTGAAGCCCGACTGGCCCGGCCTGACCCGCGCATCTGCGGGGCAGGGCCGTGCCGGGGGGCCTGCCCGTCTTTCCGGCAAAACCGGGCGCGCAAACGCCTTGGCATGCTGAAAACGCCGAAATTTTGATCACCCTCGGCACATAACCCCATATAATCAGGCAGAAAATCTGTCTGCAGGACAGGCGTGCAATTATTCCTGCCACTATTCACGCGCGCATTGACATGAAACAAGGATTCGCCCCACAGTCCATATTACGCGGGCCTTTGCTTGCTGGTCCGGGATCATTCTGGGGGTCAGGAAATGTCAACACTATGGAATTGGAAATCCGCGGCACTTACCGCTGCGGCCGCTACTTCGGTTGCCTTTACGACACTACCCGCTGCGGCTGAGGATTCGACCGATCCGGTCAAGATCGCGCTGTTCGACTGGACCAGCGTTAACCTCAACGCAAAGATCTACGGCGGCATTCTGGAAAGGCTGGGCGACAGCGTCGAATATCCGACGGGCGACTACCTTTCCAGCCTGACCACCAGCCTGACCAATGGCGATGTCGATGTCGCGCTGGAATTCTGGGATACCACGGCGGGCGAGGCGATGGCCGCCTCTGACGCCACCGGCCAGACCGAACGGCTGGGCCCGCTTGGCCCGGAGGCCAAGGAAGAGTGGTGGTATCCGATGTATATGAAGGAACTCTGCCCCGGCCTTCCGAATTGGGAGGCGTTGAAAGACCCGGCCTGCGCCGCCGCCTTCTCCACCCCGGAAACTGCGCCGAATGGCCGCTATGTCGGTGGCCCGGTGACATGGGAAGGCTTTGACGACGAACGGGTACAGGCGCTGGGCTTGCCCTTCACCGTCATCCATGCAGGCACCGATGCCGCGATGTTCGCCGAACTCGACAGCGCCTACCAGCGCAAGGCGCCGATCATGCTGTGGATCTATTCGCCGCATTGGGCGCCCGCCAAATACGAAGGCGAATGGGTGCAATTCCCGGAATACACCCCGGAATGCTATACCGACCCGGCCTGGGGCATCAATCCGGACTTGGCCTATGACTGCGGCAAACCGCATGGCAAGATCTGGAAATACGCATGGGCTGGCATGAAAGACCAATGGCCGATGGCCTATAAGGTCGCCAAGAACTACACCATCGACACGGCAGAGCTGAACAAGATGTCCGGCGAAATTGATCTTGAAGGCAAGACCATCGAAGAGGTTGCCGCAGCTTGGGTGGATGCCAATGAAGCCACCTGGCGCAAGTGGGCGGAATAGTTTCTGCATAGGATTTGGGTATGACAGTCACTTCCACGGGCGCGGTTGATCCGCGCCCGATCAAGATCGAATGCCGGAACCTGTGGAAGGTGTTTGGCAACAACGCCGCCCAATTCATCCGCGACCGCAACGGTCAGATCAAACCCGGCGAGATGGAGGCCGCACATCTGGTCGGCGCCGTCCGAGACGCCACGATGGAGGTGCGCGAAGGCGAAATCTTCATCGTCATGGGCCTCTCGGGGTCTGGCAAATCGACGCTGGTGCGCTGTCTTTCGCGGCTGATCGAACCCACAGCGGGGGCTTTGGAATTTGACGGCAAGGATCTGCTGCGCGCCAGCGATGCCGAACTGATCGAGATCAGGCGCCACAAGATGGGCATGGTGTTTCAACATTTTGCCCTGCTGCCGCATCTGAACGTGATCGACAACGTGGCCTTCCCGCTGTTCATTCAGGGCGTTGGCCGCGAAGAACGCATGGCGCGGGCGCAAGAGATGATTGATCTGGTCAGCCTGAAGGGCCGCGAACACCATTTCCCTGCCCAGCTTTCCGGCGGGCAACAGCAAAGGGTCGGCATCGCGCGTTCCTTGGCGGTGGAACCCGAAATCTGGTTTCTGGATGAACCCTTCTCGGCGCTTGACCCGCTGATCCGGCGCGAGATGCAGACAGAGCTTTTGCGCCTGCAAAGCGTGCTGAAGAAAACCATCGTCTTTATCACCCATGATTTTGACGAGGCGATCCGTCTGGCAGACCGTATTGCCATCATGAAAGACGGCAGGATCATCCAGATCGGCACCGCCGAGGATCTGGTGATGAACCCCGCCACCGCCTATGTCGCCGAATTCACCAGCGATGTGAACCGCGCCAAGGTGCTGTCCGCCCGCAGCCTGATGCGCCCCGCCGGGGCCAATGCCGCCGGGTATCAAACCGTGCCCGCCCGCGCGAAAATCGCCAGCTTTGCCGCCGCCATCGTCGATTCCGCCCAGCCCTTCGCCGTGGTCGAACCTGACGGGACGATCATCGGCGAGGTGACGCCCGCCGCCGTGGTCGATCTGCTGTCGGGCAAGGAACGGGGTGGCACTGCATGACCGAGGCCGCCGCCCCAGCGCCTGTGGCCCGCATCAGGCTTGGCCGCTGGCTGGTGCCCGGCGCCATCGTTCTTGCCGCCGTGATCTGGATTTTCGGCGATCTCTGGCCCGCGCTGGTGGATTACCCTGCCAGCCTGATGCCGCCCTTCAAGGCCGCCGTGTCAGAGGTGATGGCCTGGGCCAAGGCGAACCTGACCTGGGCCACCCGCGCCATCGCCGCCGTCATTCAGGTGCCGCTGACCTTTGCCTTCAACCTGCTGTCCAAGGGCTTCAAGATCGGCCATGGCGACACGGCGATCCTGTTGCCGCGCCTGTCCTGGCTGGGGGTGACATTGGTGATGGGCTGGCTGGGCTATATCTTTGGCGGCATCCGGCTGTCGCTGCTGTGTGGTCTGGGCTTCCTTGCGCTGGCGGTGTTCAACCTGTGGGACAACGCCATGCTGACGCTGGCGCTGATCATCATCTGCGTGCCGTTCTGCGTTGGAACCGGGTTGCTGATCGGCATTCTGGGCTATTTCAACCCGCGCCTGAACCAACGCCTGATCACCCCGGCGCTGGATCTGATGCAGACCATGCCCACCTTCGCCTATCTGATCCCGATGCTCTTGCTGTTCGGCGCAAGCCCGGTGTCGGCGCTCTTGGCCACCGGGTTTTTCGCCACCCCGCCGATGGTGCGCGCCACCATTCTGGGCCTGACCAAGG
>CAMFLG010000033.1 GCA_945957495.1 uncultured Pseudorhodobacter sp.
CGCGATTCCTCTACGTCTCGTGGGCTCGGAGATGTGTATAAGAGACAGGGGTGGTCTACGGCTATTCGGTGACGTTCGGCGGCGGCACCTCGCCCTACTGGGGCGGTTTTGGCAAACTGTTCCTGTCCGGCGTGAATGCCGACAGCATGGCGGCCACCTTCTCGGCAGGCTACGTCATTCCTGAATACCTGTTCATCGTGTTCCAGATGACCTTCGCCGCGATTACCCCGGCGCTGATCATCGGTGCCTTCGCCGAACGGGTGAAATTCACCGCCGTTCTGGCCTTCTGCGCGCTGTGGGTCACGTTCGTCTACTTCCCGGTTGCCCATATGGTCTGGGACGTTTCGGGCCTGATCTTTGCGATGGGTGCCATCGACTTTGCTGGCGGCACGGTTGTTCACATCAACGCCGGTATCGCGGCCTTCGTCGGCTGCCTGCTGATCGGCAAGCGTGTGGGCTTTGGCAAGGAAAACATGGCACCGCATTCGATGGTGATGACCATGATCGGCGCCTCGATGCTGTGGGTCGGCTGGTTCGGCTTCAACGTCGGTTCCAACCTTGAGGCCAACGGCGGCGCAACCCTCGCCATGATCAACACCTTCATCGCAACGGCGGCAGCCACCCTGACCTGGTCCCTGCTGGAAGGCATTCAGCGCGGCAAAGCCTCGATGCTGGGTGCGGCCTCGGGTATGGTGGCTGGCCTTGTGGCGATCACCCCGGCCTGCGGTACGGTTGGCCCGATGGGTGCGATTGCGCTGGGCATCATTGCGGTTCTGGCCTGCTACTTCTTCGTCACCGTGGTGAAGAACAAGTTCAAGTACGACGACAGTCTGGACGTCTTCGGTGTGCATGGCATCGGCGGCATCGTCGGCGCGGTTCTGACCGGTGTGTTCTCGGCCGGTTCGCTGGGCGGCGTCAAAGGCGACGACTACTCGATCGGCGCGCAGGTCTGGATCCAGATCGAAGCGGTCGCAATCACCTTGGTCTGGTCGGGCGTCATCTCCTTCATCCTTTACAAACTCGTCGATATGGTGATCGGCCTGCGTGTGGATGCAGACTCTGAACGTCAGGGCCTTGATCTGTCCTCGCATGGCGAAGCCGCGTATCACGGCTGATCCTCCCCTGGGCGGGGCCAGCGCCCCGCCGTCAGCCGAAAGGAAACGGCCCGCGTATCCTCCTGCGCGGGCCGTTTTCTTATGTTTCATCTTGGCGGAAATAGTCTCGGGGGAGAGCCCGGAACGGGCGAGGGGGCAGACAGCCCCCCTTCGAGCCCAAGCGCGTCAGCGCGACAGGCGAGGCAAGTTCTTGCGCGGAACGCGCTCTGCCGGATCACATCATTTGCCGCTTGCGGATCGGTCAGGCGGTCAGGCTCAGCACCGCCGTGCCTGCCACCGCCAAGCCCGCCCCCATCCAGGCCCAAAGCCCGGGTGCCTTGCGGTTGACCACCCAGATCATCGGCAGGATCAGAATGGGCGTGGTCGATGACAGCGTTGAGACGATGCCCACATCGCCGCGCGCCAGCGCCGCCATCAACAGCGACATGCCGATGAACAGGCCGACAAAGGCCGAAACCGCGACGACGACGCCATCTTTCGGCGTCAGCCGCTGCGGCGCGCGGCCAAAGGGAAACAGCGCCAGCAGCAGAAAGAACACCGCCCCCAACCCGGCGCGGATGGTCATGGCGGCAAAGGGTTCAACTCCGCCTGCCATCGCCGGGCGGGCCAGCAGGCTGCCCATCGCCTGACCCAAGGCGGTGATCACCCCCAGGGCGATGCCCTGCCACAACCGCCGCGCCGGGATGCGCTCAACCCCGCTTCCCCCCTCTGGCATGGCGACCGCCAGCATGATCCCGGCAAGGATCAGGACGATCCCCACCGCCTGCGCCGGCGACAGCGACTCGCCCAGAAACAGATAGCCCAGCACCACCGCAAAGGGCGAGGCCAGCGAAAACATCAAGGCGGTGATCCGGGGGCCGATGGCGTGTATCGCGGCGAAATAGGTGGTCGAGGCCAGCATGATCCCGGTCGCGCTCGACGCCGCCAACAGCCAGACCTGCGCCGCCGTAACCGTGCGCCAGCCGCCAAAGGCATAGGCGACCGGGGCCAGCATCACGAAGGCCAGCGACATCTGCCAGCGGCCAAACTGCAACGGGCCGACCCGGCCCTTCAGATGGCTGACCAGCATCGCCGACAGCGCGAAGGTGAAGGCCGCCGCCAGCGATAGGACGACGGCGATCATTGCCGAAAGCCTGTCTGGTTTACATTGAATCGAAAATCGCTGCCTCTCGCATGCGCTCGAACGCGAATTTCGATCAGGATGCTGCCATGAAAACCAGACAAGCCCTAGCGCACCACCCCGGCAATCGCCGCAGCCAGGATCGGCACGGTGCGCGCGTTCAGACCGGCGATGTTGATGCGGCTGTCGCCCACCATGTAGATGCCGTGCTTTTCGCGCAGCACATTCACCTGCGCCTCGGTCAGACCCAGCCGCGAGAACATGCCGCGATGGGTGGCCACAAAATCAAACCGGTCGGAATTGGTGGTGCGCCGCAGCTCATCCGCCAAGGCCCGCCGCAGGCCCAGCATGTTCAGCCGCACCTCTTCCAGCTCTGCCTTCCAGTCGGCGCGCAACGCGTCGTCTTCCAGAATCATCGTCACCAGCCGCGCGCCATGATCCGGGGGGAAGGAATAGTTCTGCCGGTTCAGGAAGGCAAGGTTGCCCTGCACCACCGCACGGCGGGCAGGGTCGGTCAGCGCGATCAGAATGCCGGTGCGTTCGCGGTAGATGCCAAAGTTCTTGCTGCACGAGGCGGCAATCAGAACCTCTGGGAACAGGCCCGCGATCAGGCGGGTTGCGGCGGCGTCCTCTTCCAACCCGTCGCCAAAGCCCTGATAGGCAAGGTCCACAAACGGGATGGCGCCTTTGGCCCGCAGCAGTTTCGCCACCTCGGCCCATTGCGCCGCATCCAGATTGGCGCCGGTGGGGTTGTGGCAGCAGCCGTGCAGCAGCACCGCGTCGCCTGCCTTCACCTTTGCCAGATCTGCCATCAGCCCGGCAAAGTCGATCCCCCGGGTTTCCGCGTCGAAATAGCGGTATTCCGCCATCGGCATGCCCAGATATTTGATGATCGACGGATGGTTCGGCCAGGTCGGGTTGGACAGCCAGACGGTTGCCGTAGGGCTGGCCAGCTTGATCAGTTCCAACGCCTGCCGGATTGCCCCGGTGCCGCCGGGCGTGGCCACCGATGCCGCGCGATCGGCAAAGCCATCGCCCAGGATCATCGTCACCATCGCGGCGTTGAACGCAGGTTCACCCGCAAGCCCGGTGTAGGTCTTAGTCGCCTCGACCTCCCACAGCTTTTTCTCGGCGGCCTTCACCGCGCGCATCACCGGGGTCAGACCGGTGGCATCCTTGTAGACGCCAACGCCCAGGTCGATCTTGCCATCACGCGGGTCATCGCGGAACAGCGCGATCAGTTGCAGGATCTTGTCCTGCGGCTGCGGGTTCAGGGATTCCAACATTGTCTTATCCTTTTTCGACGCCAAGGTCGTCATACATGCCCCATTCGGCCCAGGAGCCGTCATAAAGCGCGTGGTTGCGGTGGCCGATGCGTTCCAGCGCCAGGCTGAGGATGGCGGCGGTCACGCCCGATCCACAAGAGGTGATGGCCGGGCGGGACAGGTTGACGCCCGCCGCCTCGAACACCGCGCGCAGGTCGGGTGCGGATTTCATCGTGCCATCCGCGTTCAGCAGCGTGGTGTAGGGCACATTCTTCGACCCCGGAATATGGCCCGAACGCAGGCCGGGCCGCGGTTCCGGCGCCTCACCCTTGAACCGGGCGGCGCCGCGCGCGTCGATGATTTCCGCCTCGGCCAGTTTGGCGGCATGGGCGACCTGCGTCACATCCTTCACCAGATGGTTCTGGCGGCTGACGGTCATGTGACGGTCGCGCAGCACCGGCGGCATGTCTTCAATCTCGCGCCCTTCGGCCCGCCATTTCGGCAGGCCGCCATCCAGAACCGCCACATCGGTCTTGCCCATCAGGCGGAAAGTCCACCACACCCGCGCGGCAGAAAACAGGCCAGAGCCGTCATAGATCACCACCTGATGCCCGTCGCCCACGCCCATCGCGCGCATCCGGCTGATGAATTTCTCGGGCGGCGGCGCCATGTGGGGCAGGGATGACCGGCTGTCGGTGATGTCGTCAATGTCAAAGAACCGCGCGCCCGGAATGTGACCGGCGGCGTATTCCGCCTTTGCGTCGCGATCCGATCCCGGCAGATACCAACTGGCATCCAGCACCCGCAGGTCGGGGTCTTTCAGATGCGCGGCCAACCAGTCGGTTGAAACCAGCGTTTTGGGGTCGTCGGCGGGGGAAGGGGTCATGGCGGGCTCCACATACGGCGATGCGATGTGCAGTAAACCCAAGGGCGCATTCAGGCAAGGTGGCCCGGGCAGGTTCGGGCGGGGCCGCGCAAGAAAACACCGGCGTCACGCGGATGGTGAAGGCCTAGAATTTCGCCTTCATGCCCTCTTTCATGATACGGGATTTCTGCCGGTCCCAATCGCGCTTGGCACTGGTTTCGCGCTTGTCCGCCAGCTTTTTGCCCTTGGCGACGCCCAGCTTGATCTTCACCTTGCCGCGTTCGTTGAAATACATCTTCATCGGCACGATGGTCATGCCTTCGCGCCCCACCGCGTTCCACAGCCGCGACAGTTCTTTCTTTGACACCAAGAGCTTTCGGCGGCGGCGTTCTTCGTGCGGGAACAGGTTCGCCTGCAGATAGGGCGCGATATAGCTGTTGATCAGCCACAATTCGCCACCCTCAACCGAGGCATAGCTTTCCGCGATGTTCGAGCCGCCCTTGCGCAGCGACTTTACCTCTGACCCGAGCAGCATGATGCCGGCCTCCAGATCGGATTCGATGGCGTAATCGAATCGCGCCCGGCGATTTTCGGCGATGAGTTTTGAATTGGGGTCGGATTTTTCTGCCATGATCTGCAGCAGATAGGCGAGGCGGGCCGCAAAGTCCAGATCGGCGCGGCGATGCGGTCTGACCGCAGCGGCAAGGCGCGGGCAGATAGCTTTCCGGGGCGCAGGCGCCGATTGGGCGTTCTGACGCAGCCCAAGGCTGTCACAAAGGCCGGATTTTGTGTTAGCACAAAGACAATCAGCGTCGGCTTCGGATAGACATGCTTCTTCAGATCGGCATCGGCACCGTCTTGTTGGTGGCCAACATCATCATCGCGACGATCTCGGCCATCGTTCTGGAAGAACTGATGTTGCGTTCGCATCCGTGGCTGTTGCGGCCACCGCACCGGCCCAAGCTGATCCTGCTTCTGGTGGGGGTGACACTGTGGTTGCTGGCGGTGATCACCGCCGGGGTCTGGATCTGGGCCATGGTCTATTACTGGCTTGTGGCTTTTCCAACCTTGGAGGAATCGGTGCATTTCTCGCTGGTGGCCTATTCGACGCTGGGTCTGGGCGATCTGGTTCCGTCACCACAGTGGCGGCTGTTGGCGGGGATGGAATCGGCCAACGGGTTGTTGAACTTCGGCCTTCTGATCGCGGTTCTGGTCGAAGGCCTGCGTCAGGTGCGGCTGGGCCAGATCGAACAGCGCCGCAAGCACCCGTCCTAGGCCCGGATCACGCGACCAACCGGGCGGCACTGCACAAAGGCGGATGGGTCAGGCGGTTCGGCGGTTCTGGCTGATGATCACCACACCGCAGGCCACAATGATGGCAGAGCCGATTAGCGTGGCGGCATCCGGGTGTTCGCCAAACACCGCGACGCCAAGCACCATCGCGAACAGCAATCTGGTATAGCGGAAGGGCGTGACCACGCCGACCTCGCCCGTGCGCATGGCGACGGTCAGGGCGGCATAGCCGCAGATGCCGAACACCGCAGCCCCGGCCACCAATGCTGCGCTTTGCGCCGTCAGTGCGACGACCGTTCCGGTGACGGCAAGGATGATAACCCCGGACAAGGCCAGTACGATAAAGCCCAGAACGCCCAATTGCGCGTTGGACAGCGACAGGGGCGCTGCCCGGGTGGCAAGGTCGCGGCCCGCAAAGCCGAACATGGCGATCACCGCCAGAATGGACAGCGCGCTGAACCCGTCCAGACCGGGGCGCAGGATGATCAGCACCCCGACAAAGCCGGTCAGGATCAGCAGCCAGCGTTTCACCCCGACCCTTTCGCCAAAGATCAGCGCCGCCCCCAGCACCACCACCAGGGGCGTTGCCTGCAAGATGGCCGAGGCCACTGAAATCGGGATCAAGGCCACCGCAAGCGCATAGAAAATCCGCCCGGCGATTTCAAAGACAGAGCGCACCAACATGGTGCGCGAGGCAATCGCACGCGGCAGCGGCGCATCGCCCGCCCGAATGGCCAGTGCGGAAAATACCAGTACCCCGGCCAGCCCCATCAGGGTGATAACCTCACCCACCGGAATATGCCGGGCCGCCGTCTTGATGAACGCGTCTTCCAGCGCAAAGCCCGCCATAGAGGCGATCATATAGACGCTGCCGCGCAGATTTTCGGTCATATCAGCCCGCCCAATGACGACCGGAGGCGTGGCCGAACGTGCGGAAGCCTCCGGCGGGGATATTTAGTGCCAAGATGAAAGGATCAGAGAATCCCGGCGTGCTGCATCGCGGATTTGATGCGGGTCTTGGTGGCATCGGTCAGACCAACCAGCGGCAGGCGCACGTCTTCGCTGCACAGACCCTGCAGGGACAGACCGTACTTGGCCCCGGCCAGACCCGGTTCCAGGAAGATCGCCTCGTGCAGCGGCATCAGTTTGTCCTGATAGGCCAGCGCGCGCGCATAGTCACCCGCCAGTGTGGCCGCCTGAAATTCCGCGCACAGCCGCGGCGCGACGTTGGCGGTGACAGAGATGCAGCCAACCCCGCCATGGGCGTTGAAGCCCAAAGCGGTGGCATCCTCGCCCGACAGCTGGATGAAATCCGGCCCGCAGGTGATGCGCTGCATCGACACACGCTCGATCTTGCCGGTGGCATCCTTGACGCCGATGATGCGCGGCAGTTTTGCCAGCGTGCCCATGGTTTCGGGCGTCATATCCACGACAGAGCGGCCGGGGATGTTGTAAATGATGATCGGCAGGCTGCAGCAATCATGCAGCGCGGTGAAATGCGCGATCAGGCCGGCCTGCGTGGGTTTGTTGTAATAGGGCGTCACCACCAGCGCCGCGGTGGCGCCAACACGTTCGGCGTGGCGGATCAGGCTGATGCCCTCAACCGTGTTGTTCGATCCGGCCCCCGCGATCACCGGAACGCGGCCCGCGGCGGTTTCGACCACCACTTCGATGACCTTCTGATGTTCTTCGTGGGAAAGCGTCGGGCTTTCGCCGGTGGTGCCCACCGGGACCAGCCCCGTCGAGCCTTCGGCGATGTGCCATTCGACCAGCTTCTTCAGCGTCACCAGATCAAGTTCGCCGTTCTTGAACGGCGTAACCAGTGCGGGAAGGGACCCTTTGATCATGGCACGCGTCTCCTATAGGGGGCTTGGGATGAATCGCCCGGTTGTAAACGCGCCCTACCTAACCGGGACCGGGCAATTTGCCAAGCGTGGGCGGCATTCTGCCGGGCGATTGCGGGAATAACGGCCTTGTGGCTTGTGACGCGGGGCGGGCTGAGGCAAAATCCGGTCATGAAAAGAATAATAAACTGGGCCCGGGCAGGGGCGATATGTGTATCCATGGCGGTTTTCGGGGCTTTGGCAGGTGTTGCCAGGGCGGATGAGGCTGCATCACTGGCGCAGGCGCAAAAGGCGGCGGATGCCAAGGACTGGCCCACGGCGCTGACGGCGGCGCAGGGGGCGGGGGCCTTGGGCGGCGACGTGATCCTGTGGCAATGGCTGCGGGATGGACAGGGCCGTCTGGGCGATTACGAGGCGTTCCTGCAGCGCCGCCCGGATTGGCCTGGACTGCCCTTGCTGAAGGAAAAGGGCGAACAGGCGGTGGCACGCTCCACCGACCCGGCGCGGATCATCGCCTATTTCAACGGTGATCTGCCCCGCACCGGGCAAGGTGCCGTGGCGCTGATCGTGGCGCTGAACACGACCGGGCAGACAGAGGCCGCGCGCACCGAAGCCGCGCGCGCCTGGGTCGCGCTGAAATTCAGCGCCGAGGATCAGACGGCGATGCTGGATGTGGCGGGCGACGTGGTGCGCCCGCTGAACGTGGCACGGCTGGATGCCATTCTGTGGGACAGCAGCCGCCGGGCAGAGGCCACGCGGATGCTGCCCTTGCTGCCTGCGGACTGGCGCGCCCTGACCGAGGCGCGGATTGCGCTGCAAACCGATGCCAAGACGGCCTCGGCCCTGGTGGCCGCCGTGCCGAAATCGGTGGCGGATGACCCGGGCCTTGCCTACGACCGTTTCAACTACCGCATGCGTAAGGACGATTACGCCGGGGCGGCAGAGATGATCCTGACCCGCAGCAAGACGGCGGAGGGGCTGGGTATTCCCGAAAACTGGGCGCTGCGCCGCGCCGATCTGGCCCGCATCCTGATGCGGCAGGGCGAGGTGAAAACAGCCTACCGCGTGGCGTCCAGCCATCACATGGCGGGCGGCGATGGTTTTGCCGAGCTGGAGTTTCTGTCCGGCTATATCGCGCTGCGCAAACTGGGCGATCCGGCCACGGCGGTAAAGCATTTCCAACGGATGCGGCCTGCGGTGGTGACGGCGATTTCGGTGGCGCGGGCGGAATACTGGACGGGCCGCGCGCTGGACGCCAAGGGCGATACGGCGGGGGCCAAGGCCGCCTATCAGAAGGCGGCGAAGTATCAGACCGCCTATTACGGCCTGCTTGCGGCCGAAAAACTGGGCCTGACGCTGGACGCGGGGCTGGTGGATGTGGGCGAACCGGGGCCGGGGTGGAAAACCGCCAGCTTTGCCAAATCGTCGGTGCTGGCGGCGGGGCGGCTGATTGCGCAATCGGGCAACCGGCCCTTGGCCGCACGCTTCTTCCTGCATCTGGGCGAAAGCCTGTCGGATGCCGAACTTGGCCAGCTGGCCGATCTCGCCCTGCGGCTGGACGAGCCCTATATCGCGGTTCTGGTGGCAAAGGCCGCGGCAGAGCGCGGCGTGATCCTGCCGCGCGCCTATTTCCCGGTGCCCGATATGGTGCCGGATCAACTGCCGGTCAGCCGGGCGCTGGCGCTGGCAATCTCGCGCCGGGAAAGCGAATTCAACCCGGCGGCGCAAAGCAAGGCAGGCGCGCGCGGGCTGATGCAGGTGATGCCTGCCACGGCAGAGATGCTGGCCAAGGCGGCGGGCGAGGAGTTTTCGGCCAGTCGGCTGATCACCGATCCGGCCTTCAACGTGCGGATGGGATCGACCTATCTGTCGCATATGACCGAAAAATTCGGCCCCGCCGTGGCGCTGATTGCCTCTGGCTACAACGCGGGGCCGGGGCGGCCGGTGAAGTGGATCGACCAATACGGCGACCCCCGCCGCGACAGCGTCGATGTGGTCGATTGGGTGGAAAGCATCCCCTTCACCGAAACCCGCACCTATGTGATGCGGGTGGCCGAAGGTGTGGTGATCTATCGCGCCCGGCTGAAGGGACAGCCCGGCCCGGTGCGCATCACGGCAGAGTTGACGGGGCGCTGACCTGCGCGCGCAATCGTTGGCGCCACAGGGTAAAGACGCCCGCCGCAACCACGATGGCGGCGCCCACGATCACATGGGTCTGCAGCGCCTCGCCGAACAGGGTGATGCCCAGCGCCGCCACGAACACCAGTTGCAGATAGGCGAATGGCTGCACCGCCGACGCCTCTGCCACCGCATAGGTGCGGATCAGCAACCAGTGCCCCAGCGCCCCGGTGCAGCACAACGTTGCCATCCAGACCCAATCGGTGGGCGTCATCGCCTGCCAGTGCCACAGCCCGATCGGCGTCATCGCAACGGCGCCTGCCGTGCCCGTCCAGAAGAAACTGACAGAGGCCGCATCCTTGCGCGCGACATAGCGGGTCAGCAGCCCGTATAGCGCGAACAGGAATGACGACAGCAGCGGCACCAGCGCCCAGGGCGAAAACACCGCAAACCCCGGTTGCAGGATGATCAGCACGCCGACAAAGCCGACACCAATCGCAGCCCAGCGCCGCCAGCCGACCTGTTCGCCCAGGATCGGGCCGGACAGGGCCGCCACCAGCAGCGGATAGCAGGTAAACACCGCATGGCTTTCGATCAGACCCAGTTTGACGAAGGCCACCACCATGACGCAAACCTCTGCCACCAGCAGCACGCCACGAAAGATCTGAAGGACCGGGTAAGCGCTGCGCGTGGCACCGCGCAGCCCGCCGGGCGCGCGCGAGGCCAAGGCCATGACGAAGGCCGCAAAGAACCAGAACCGGATCATCACCACCATGAAGACGTTGTAGCTGCCGGCAAGATGCGTCGAAATCCCGTCCTGCACCGCGAAAACCGCCGTAGTTGCGATCATCAGCCAGATGCCCAGCCTTGTGTTCTGGGTGGCTTTCATAGGCTGCGCGGTCATTCCACGGCCACCTTCGCCGCCTGATTGCTGTGCCACAGCGCATAAATCCCGGCAGCCACGATCAGCGCCGTCCCCAGCACCACTGACAGAGCCAGCGTCTCGCCATAAACCGTGATGCCGATGATCGAGACAAACACGATCTGCAGATAGGCAAAGGGCTGCACCGAGGATGCCTCGGCCACCTGATAGCATTTCAGCAAAAGCCAGTGCGAAAAGACCGAAATCGAGGCGTAGATCATCAGAAAGGCCAGGTCGATGCCGCCGATGGCCTGCCAATGCGGCAGCCCGATCGCCGTCATGATCACCGCGCCAATCACCCCGGGCCAGAAGAACGCCGGAAAGGTCGGCTCATCCCGCGTGGTCAGCCGGGTCAGCACCGAATAGGTGGCAAAGAAGAACGCCGAAATCAGCGGCAACAGGGCGGGCCAACTGAACACGCCCGATCCCGGTTGCAGGATGATCAGCACCCCGATCATGCCCACCCCCACCGCCGCCCAGCGTTGCCAGCTAAGCCGTTCGCCCAACACCGGGCCGGACAGCGCCACGATCAACAGCGGGCAGACGGCAAACACCGCATGGCTTTCGATCAACCCGATCAGGGTATAGCCGTAGATGATCACGCAGATCTCTGCTACCAACAGCAAAGAGCGCACCACATGCGCAGGTAACCGCCGCGACCGGATCGCGGCGCGAAAGCCTTCGGGGCGCCGCAGCGCCAGCACGGTGACAAACCCGGCAAAGCACCAATAGCGCACCATCACCACCATCAGCGTGTTGTAAGTGCCCGCCAGATGCCGGGAAAATCCGTCCTGCACCGCAAAGGACGCGACAGCCGCGATCATCAGCAAGATGCCCTTGCGGTTGGCAGTCATGGCAGAACTCCTGCGCTCATATGGCGTTTCTTGCCGTGGCCGGGTTGGCGGCTGACGGTGAACCCGGCCTCGGCCAGCGCGCGGCGCACATGGCCCGCGGCGGTATAGGTGGCGAATGTGCCGCCGGGGGCGGTGTGACGGGCGACCTGCGCCAGAATTTCGGGCGACCACAGTTCGGGGTTCTTGGCGGGCGAAAACCCGTCCAGAAACCATGCATCCGCCCGGCCTTGCCACGCCGCCAGCGTGTCGCGGGCATCGCCGATGATCACCTCTGCCGTGATCGGGCCAAGGGTGAACCGGGTTTCCCCCCGCGCCCAGGCTTGCAGAAACGGCTCTGCCACGGCGCGTGCCTCGGGGAAATGATCCAGCGCGCGGGCGATATCGGCGGCGGGCAGCGGGAAGGCCTCGAAACTGGTGAAGCGGATCGGCGTGGTGGGATTGGCGATCAGCAGCGCCAGCAGGTTCAACCCGGTGCCAAAGCCCAACTCCGCCACCTGAAACCCCGGACGCAGCCGCGCGGGCAGGTCATTCCCGGCCAGAAACACATGCCGCGTTTCAGCCAACCCGTCGTTCAGCGAGAAATACGGATCGTCAAAGCGCAACGATACCGGAATCACGCCATCGCGCCAGTTCAGGTTGCCTTCATCGCCCAAGATTGTCATGTGTCGGTCGCCCTTGATCGGGCGGACCATGGGGAAGGTGCGGCAAAATGGCAAGGGTCGATCTGACAGTGCGCGGCGGCGGCATCTTTGGCCTGTCGATCGCCTGGGCAGCGGCCCGACGCGGTGCCAAAGTGCGGCTGATCGAGACGCAGCGCATCGGCGCCGGGTCATCGGGCGGCGTGGTCGGTGCGCTTTCGCCGCATGTGCCGGAAAACTGGAATGCCAAGAAGGCGTTTCAACTGCAAAGCCTGCTGATGGCTCAAGGTTGGTGGCAAGCGGTGGAATCCGCCGCCGCCCTGCCCACGGGCTATGCGCGCTCTGGCCGCCTGCAACCCTTGGCCGATGCTGCGGCGGTTGATCTTGCGCAAAAGCGCGCCACCACCGCCCGCGATCTGTGGCAGGGCCAGGCCGAATGGCGTCTGATCCCCGCCACGGGTGCCGCCTGGGAGCCCGCCTCACCCTCGGGCTGGCTGGTACACGATACCCTCAGCGCCCGGCTGCACCCCCGCATGGCGGCCGCTGCTTTGGTTGCCGCGATCCGCGCCAAGGGGGGCGAGGTGATCATCGGCGACGGCGCGGATGAAGGGCCGGTCGTCTGGGCCACCGGCCTTGCCGGGCTGCAGGCGCTTTCCCACGATCTGGGCCGGACCGTCGGTGATGGTGTCAAAGGTCAGGCGCTGTTGCTGCGCCACGCCGCCGAAACCCTGCCGCAGCTTTTCGTGGCCGGTCTGCACATCATCCCGCATGCCGACGGCACGGTCGCCATCGGCTCCACCTCGGAACACCAGTGGAGCGATCCTGCCAGCACCGATGACCAACTCACCGCCCTGCATAGCGCCGCCATCGCCGCGCTGCCCGTGCTGGCCGGGGCCGAGGTGATCGAACGTTGGGCCGGGGTGCGACCCCGCGCCAAATCCCGTGCGCCACTTCTGGGCCACTGGCCGGGCCGCCCGGGGCATTATCTTGCTAATGGCGGCTTCAAGATCGGCTTCGGTATGGCGCCGAAAGTGGCCGAAGTCATGGCCGATCTGGTGCTGGAGGACAAAGACACAATCCCGGAAGGTTTCCACCTGTAACCCACTAAAACTTAAATAAAATTTTCCTTCACATTGGCAGAAATACTCCACGGGGGAAGGATTTGCACCGCAAATCCGCGGGGGTGTGAAACCCCCGCTACGACGTCCAAAGCCTGTCTGGTTAAAACGGAATCGAAAATCGCTGCCTCTCGCTGCGCGCGACCGCGAATTTCGATCAGCATGTCTATGCTGAAACCAGACAGGCTCTACCCCTTCGGGCGATGGTCGATCACCCGCACCGCCTTGCCTTCCGACCGTGGCACCGACCCGGGCGCGCCGACTTTCACCTGAACTGTCACGCCCAAGGCCTGCTTGATCCGCCGCGTCAGCGCCTCTGCCAGACCGGCGCCATCGCCCGCCATCGCCTCGACCCGCAGCATCAGGTGATCCATCCGGCCCTTGCGCGACAGGTTGATCTCGAAATGCCCGGTCAACCCCGCCTGCGCCAGCACCTGCGCCTCGATCTGGCTGGGAAACAGGTTCACGCCGCGCAGGATGATCATGTCGTCGCTGCGCCCCAGAACCCGGCTCATCCGCCGCACCGGCAGGGTCGAGGGCGGCAAAAGCCGGGTCAGATCGCCGGTGCGATAGCGGATCACCGGTGAGGCTTGCTTGGTTAGGCTGGTTAGCACCAGCTCTCCCATCGCGCCCTCGGGCAGCACCGCGCCCGTGGCCGGATCAATCACCTCGGCGATGAAATGATCTTCCCAGATATGCATGCCATCCTTGGTTTCGGCATCCTCTGTAGCAACCCCCGGCCCGATCACCTCGGACAGGCCATAGCAATCCAGCGCCTGCATGTTGAAACCGGCCTCGATCTCGGCCCGCATCGCCTCGCTCCACGGCTCGCCGCCAAACAGGCCGATCCGCAGCGGCGATTGGCGCGGATCGCGGCCCTGCGCGCGGTATTCGTCCAGGATCACCAGCATGTAGGACGGCGTGGCGCCTGTCTCTTATACACATCTCCGAGCCCACGAGAC
>CAMFLG010000034.1 GCA_945957495.1 uncultured Pseudorhodobacter sp.
TGGGCGCCTTGCCCGTTCCATCAGGAAAAATCCGCGTCTTTTCATGTGGATGACCGCAAGGGCTATTACTATTGCTTTGGCTGCCACGCCAAGGGCGACGCCGTCACCTTTGTGAAGGAAACCGAAAACCTGTCCTTTATCGAGGCGGTTGAGGTGCTGGCGCGCGAGGCCGGGATGCCGATGCCCGCGCGCGATCCGCGGGCGGCACAGGTGGCCGACCGGCGCAGTCAGCTGGTGGCGGTGATGGAAGAGGCGGTGAAGTGGTTCCGCTTGCAACTGCGCACCACAGCGGCGGCGGATGCGCGCGCCTATCTGGCCAAGCGCGGCCTGTCGGCAGAGGCACAGGACCGCTGGGAAATCGGCTTTGCGCCCGAAGGCTGGCACGGGCTGCAGGCGGCGTTGAAGCAGAAGGGCATTGCCGATGATCTGATCGTGGCGACCGGGCTTTGCGTGCAGTCTGAAAAGGGCGGCGCGCCCTATGACCGGTTTCGCAACCGCATCATCTTTCCGATCCGTGACGGGCGCGGGCGGGCGATTTCCCTGGGCGGGCGGGCGATGGACCCGAAGGAATCTGCCAAATATCTGAACGGGCCGGAAACCGAACTGTTCGACAAGGGCCGCAACCTGTACAACCACGCCCCTGCGCGTGAGGCGGCGGGCAAGGGCCTGCCTTTGGTGGTGGCCGAAGGCTATATGGACGTGATCGCGCTGTCCGAGGCGGGGTTTCGCGCGGCGGTGGCGCCCTTGGGCACGGCGGTGACAGAGGATCAGCTGCGGCTGATGTGGCGCATCCATGACGAGCCGATTATCGCGCTGGATGGCGATACGGCGGGCATCCGCGCCGCCCTGCGGGTGATTGATCTGGCGCTGCCACTGTTGGAGGCGGGCAAGGGCCTGCGCTTTGCCGTGCTGCCCACCGGGCAAGACCCGGATGATCTGATCAAGGCGCAAGGGGCTGGCGCGATGAAGGCGGTGCTGGACGCCGCACAGCCGATGGTCAACCTGCTGTGGCAGCGCGAGATCGAGGGGCGGTTGTTTGACAGCCCGGAGCGCAAGGCTGCGCTGGACAAGGGTTTGCGCGCGCATCTCAAACGCATCGCCGATCCGTCGATCCGGGCGCATTATGGTGAAGAGATCAAACGCCTGCGCTGGGAATTGTTCGGCCAGCGGCCGCGCGCGGCCAAGCCCGCACAGCGCCAGCCGGGCAAGGGGGGCCGCTTTGCCGAGGTGCCGCAGAATGCGATGGCCACCACCAAGGGCTCGCTTCTGGCCAACGCGCCCGAGCGCATCGAAGAGGTGCTGCGCGAGGCGGTTATTCTGGCGGCGCTGATCTGCCACCCCGACCTGATCCGGCGGTTTGAATCCGCGTTGGAGCGGATGGACCTGATCGGCCCCGATCACGATGCGTTGCGCGGGCTGCTGCTGCGCCATGCCCATTCCGGGGCGGTGGATGTTTATGAACAGATTCAACAGGCTGCGCCCGAGGCCCTTGACGCGCTGATGGCGCGCCCCCATGTGCAGATCGCGCCGCCGGTGCGCAACCGGGCCGATGCCGAATTGGCCGAGTTCTGTGTGGCAGAGGCTTTGGCCAATCTGCAGGCCGCACGCGGGGCCGCGCGCGAGATTGAAGAGGCGATGGAGGATATTGCCGGGCTGGTCGATGAGGGCCTGACCTGGCGTCTGAGCCAGGCCAATGACGCCCGCTTTTCCGCCCTTGCCGGGCCGAAGGGCAAGGCGGTTGAGGCCGTTGTCGCCCCGAACGGGGTGCAGATGAACAAGGAAGAACTCGACGGTGCGCGCAGCCTTTGGGACAGCATCCAATACAGCCGGGGCGGTCGAAAGGACTGAATCGGTCCGAGTCGCACTGATTCGGCTTTCCCCTGCCGTGATTCGCGCTATTGATTCGTTTAGTCTTAACTGATTCGCCCGTAACCACGTCTGAAACCGACCTTTAAGGAGCTCTCATGGCCTCGAAAGACACCGAAGACAGCAAACCCGAGGCCGAAGAAAGCGACGTTTCGCTGGATATGAGCCAGGCTGCCGTCAAGAAGATGATCGCCGACGCGCGTGAGCGGGGCTACATCACTTACGAACAGCTTAATCAGGTGATGCCGCCGGAACAGGTGTCTTCGGAACAGATCGAAGACGTGATGTCGATGCTGTCGGAAATGGGCATCAACATCGTCGAAGACGAGGATGTTGAAGAAGGCGAGGCGGCGGTGGGCGGCGATCTGGTGGAAACCGGATCGGGCGCGCGCGACATTGCGGTGGTCAGCACCACTTCGGAAACGCTGGACCGGACGGATGATCCGGTGCGGATGTATCTGCGCGAAATGGGCTCTGTCGAACTGCTGAGCCGCGAGGGCGAAATTGCCATCGCCAAGCGGATCGAAGCGGGGCGCAACACCATGATTGCGGGCCTGTGCGAAAGCCCGCTTACCTTTCAGGCCATTATCATCTGGCGCGACGAACTTCTGAACGAAGACATCCTGCTGCGCGATGTGATCGACCTTGAGGCCACCTTTGGCCGGTCGCTGGATGGCGATGACGAAATTGTCGGGGCTGAGTTGGAAGGCGTCGATGTGGGCGCCGCGCCGCGCCGGTCCGGTGGCGAAGAGCCAGAGCTGGACGCCGACGGCAACCCGCTGTCGCGCGGCGATGACGATGACGAGGATGACGATGGCACCTCGATGTCGCTGGCCGCGATGGAAGCGACCCTGAAGCCGAAGGTGCTGGAAACGCTGGACCTGATCGCGCGCGATTATGCCAAATTGTCCGACATGCAGGATCTGCGGATGACGGCGACGCTGTCGGAAAAATCGCGCTTCTCGGCCAACGAGGAAGCGGCTTATCAGAAATTGCGCAGTGAAATCGTGGTGTTGGTGAACGAACTTCATCTGCACAACAACCGGATTGAGGCGCTGATTGATCAGCTATACGGCATCAACCGCAAGATCATGGCGATCAATTCGGGCATGGTGAAGCTGGCCGATGCCGCGCGGATCAACCGCCGCGAGTTCATCGACGAATATCAGGGCTACGAGTTGGACCCGACCTGGCTGGACCGGATGGCGGCGAAGGCCGGACGGGGTTGGCAGGCGCTGTTGGAGCGTTCGCGCGACAAGGTTGAGGATTTGCGGGCAGAGATGGCGCAAGTCGGCACCTATATCGGCGTGGACATTTCCGAATTCCGCCGCATCGTCAATCAGGTGCAAAAGGGCGAGAAAGAGGCGCGTCAGGCCAAGAAGGAAATGGTCGAGGCCAACCTGCGTCTGGTGATCTCGATTGCCAAGAAATACACCAACCGCGGGCTGCAATTCCTTGATTTGATTCAGGAAGGTAACATTGGCCTGATGAAGGCGGTGGACAAATTCGAATACCGCCGGGGCTATAAATTCTCGACCTATGCGACGTGGTGGATCCGTCAGGCGATCACGCGCAGCATTGCCGATCAGGCGCGTACCATCCGGATTCCGGTGCATATGATCGAAACGATCAACAAGCTGGTGCGCACCGGCCGGCAGATGCTGCACGAAATCGGCCGCGAACCCACGCCCGAGGAATTGGCCGAAAAGCTGCAGATGCCGCTGGAAAAGGTTCGCAAGGTGATGAAGATCGCCAAGGAACCGATTTCGCTGGAAACCCCGATTGGCGACGAAGAAGACAGCCAGTTGGGCGACTTCATCGAGGACAAGAACGCAATCCTGCCGCTGGATTCCGCCATTCAGGAAAACCTGAAGGAAACCACGACCCGGGTTCTGGCCTCCCTTACGCCGCGCGAGGAACGGGTTTTGCGGATGCGGTTCGGCATTGGCATGAACACCGACCACACGCTGGAAGAGGTGGGGCAGCAGTTCAGCGTGACCCGCGAACGCATCCGGCAGATTGAGGCAAAGGCGCTGCGGAAACTGAAGCATCCGAGCAGGAGCCGGAAGCTAAGGTCGTTCCTGGATCAGTGATAAATGGGGGCGCTGCGGCGCCCCCAAACATGTTCTGGTTGCAAGGCGCTAAATCTTTACGACGATCTCGGCAACTATTTGTCGTTTGTGTCCAGACACAATCACAGGAAAGTGCCGGAGATCTTCGATGAGTCCGGGGCCTGCGAACGCATTTAATGGTTCTCCAGGTGAATAGGGTCTGGTGCCGGGCAGCATGCAGAGCTTTATGAAACACTCTTGAATGCCGCCCCATTTGAAGTTCGCCATTTGGATTTTCCTCTGTCCAGCGGGCGGGATTGCCCGACATTTTATGTCTAGCATCGGATAATCCCGTCGTGCGGCGAGCTAGGTGTAGGGTAGGGTGATACGCAACCCTACGGCCTGTCACCAAGTAGCCACAAAGCAATGATCGCAAGAAACGGTGAGCCAACTAGGCTTACCAATACCCATGCCGTGCCTTCGCGGTTGCGGGCTTCGGCCATTCGGTATGGTACGAGTATCGCAAGCCATATGATGAACCAGACGCAAAGACTAAAGGCGACCACACCAAGCAAGAACGCGACTGGCTCCAAAGATCGGCTCCCCTAGCAAAGGTTGCGCCCAATAGACGGGCGCAATGATATGTCATTAGAAGAGGATTGACCTCGGATTATCAAGTCGTAGGGTGCGTGATTTCACGCACCCCCCTGCGAATGGCATCGGTGCGTGAAATCACGCACCTACCGCACCGACCTTGACTTTGTGTACGCAATCGCGTACATTCCCCATATGAAAACCCTGTCCTCCACCGAGCTCCGCGCCAATCTTTCCGCTGTCATGGACCGCGTGAATGATGATCATGAGCCGGTCATCGTCACCCGTGCCAAGGGCAAGCCCGTGGTCATGGTCAGTCTGGAAGACTGGGCCAGCATGGATGAGACGACATATCTGACCTCTTCCCCAGCCAACAAGGCCGCATTGGATGAGGCGATCCGAAGCCTGAACGCAGGCGAGCCGGGCATCGTCAAGACCATGGAAGAGCTTGAAGCGATGGCGCGCGATTGAACGTTGTCTTTCAGGCTCGGGCATTTGATCAATATGTCGAATGGCAAAGACTGGATCGAACTGTCTTGATCAAGATCAATCGCCTGATCGCGGAATGCCAGCGCCATCCCTTTGAAGGAACTGGCAAGCCGGAACCGTTGCGGGGCGATTATGCCGGCTGGTGGTCTCGGCGGATCGACCGGGAACATCGTCTGGTGTATCGTGTCAACGGCAATGCCCTGGAAATCGCCCAGTGCCGCTTTCATTACCAAGGGTGAAACCATGTCCCTGCTTTCCCGTCTGTTTGGCAAAACCGAACCCAAAGCCCCCGAACCGGTGCTTTACAAAGAGTTCCGCATCTACCCGGCACCCATCCGCGAGGCGGCGGGGCATCGGGTGGCGGCGCGGATCGAGAAGGATTTTCCGGACGGGGTGAAGGTGCATCAGATGGGGCGGGCCGATACGCTGGCCTCGCTGGACGAGGCGACGGCGCTGTCGCTGTCCAAGGCGAAGGGCGCGATTGACCAGTTGGGCGCATCGCTGTTCGATTAGGGCCTGTCGGGCCATGACGGACGCGACCCTGCCGTTCGATCCGCATGTCTTTTTCCAAACCAGCCGACACAAGTGCGGGTGCAATGCTGTCGCGCCCCCTCGTCATCGGCCTGCGAAGGGGCTATATTTGGCAGGCGCAGGCGCTGCGGATAAACTTCGGGGATATGGGATGAAGACTATTGGATTTGCGGTTCTGGCGGCACTTGCCTTGAGCGCCGGGGCGGCAGACGCCTATGCGGCGCGCAACGGCTTTCAGGTGCAGCGGCTGTCCGACGGCAATTTTCAGGTGATGAGTCGCGGCGGCTTGAGCGCGCCTGCGGCCTGGTGCGCAGCGGGCGATTACGCGATGGCGGTGTTGGGGGTAGAGCCGGGCACCGCGATCTGGCGGATTTCCGAACCGCCGCGCCCGCGGGCGGCGAATATCGAGTTTTCGTTGTCATCCGTGGGGGCGGCGAGCTCGACCGGTATCGCCACTTTGGGCGGCAACGGTGCATCGATGGCGGCGGTCAGCGCGCGCAATCTTTGCGGCATGTTGAATATGCCGGGCATGCGCTACTGAGTGACGCAGCTGTGATGGCGCGTGCGCGCCTTGCTGTTGCCAAGCGGGTTCGGTTCGGGCCTGATGGCCGGAAGCATTTTGGAGTATGACGATGACGCTGAAGAAGATTTGCCTGTGCGTGGCGCTGACGCTGGGGGCCAGTTCGGCAGCGCAGGCTTTTGTGGCTCCGAACGGATTCACCGTGCAGAGGCTGGCAAACGGCAATTTTCAGGTGATGAACCGCGGCGGGATGAGTTCGCCCAACGCCTGGTGCGGCGCCGGGGCCTATGCGATGGGGGTGCTGGGGGTGCCGCCGGGCACGCCGGTGTTCCGCATTTCGCCCCCCCCTGCGCCGCGCGGCGCGAATGTGGAGTTTTCGCTGTCTTCCGCCGGGGCAGCCTCATCCACCGGCATGGCGACGCTGGGTGGCAGCGGCAATGGGTCTATGTCGGCTGTCGCGGCGCGCAACCTGTGCAACACGCTGACGGGTCCGGCGATGCGCCGCTGAGGGCGCATTGATGTGCAAAGGGATGGTAGGCCCGGAGGGACTCGAACCCCCAGCCAAGGCGTTATGAGCGCCCTGCTCTAACCATTGAGCTACAGGCCCATCCGAGGGTTGACTAGCAGATGGGCGGCGCAGGTCAAGGCGGGACGCGGTTGGGGAAGGGGGCAATTCTTGCGGGTCGGGCGGCTGGCGGCACCGGCGGGCCGTGGGGGCCGATATTTCCTGCGGCCCGCCCGGCCTTCGCGTTGCGCGCGGGGGCGGGATCGGGTATGGGCCGTGCGAACTGCCGATCAGCTTGGGGATGACGCGGATGACGACCGGACATAATGGCCTGACCTATGCGGATGCGGGCGTTGATATTGATGCGGGCAATGCACTGGTAGAGCGGATCAAGCCCGCGGCCAAGCGGACGCAACGGTCTGGGGTGATGTCGGGCTTGGGCGGGTTTGGCGCGCTGTTCGACCTGAAGGGCGCGGGCTATGTGGACCCGATCCTTGTGGCGGCGACGGACGGCGTGGGCACCAAGCTGCGCATCGCGATTGACACCGGCCGCGTCGATACGATTGGCGTCGATCTGGTGGCGATGTGCGTCAACGATCTGGTGTGTCAGGGCGCAGAGCCGTTGTTCTTTCTGGATTATTTCGCCACCGGCAAGTTGAATGTCGATGAGGCGACGCGGATCATCAACGGGATTGCGTCGGGCTGCGAGGCGTCGGGCTGTGCGCTGATCGGCGGCGAGACGGCAGAGATGCCGGGGATGTACCATCAGGGCGATTTCGATCTGGCGGGTTTCGCCGTGGGCGCGATGGAACGGGGCGCCGACCTGCCTGCGGGCGTGGTTGAGGGTGATGTGCTGTTGGGTCTGGCCTCGAACGGGGTGCATTCGAACGGCTATTCCTTTGTGCGCAAGGTGGTGGAGCTTTCGGGTCTGGGCTGGGATGCAGCGTCGCCGTTTTCGGGCGGCAGCTTGGGCGAGGCGCTGCTGGCGCCGACGCGGCTTTATGTGAAACAGGCGCTGGCGGCGGTGCGGGCCGGAGGGGTGCATGCGTTGGCGCATATCACTGGCGGGGGGCTGACGGAAAATCCGCCGCGGGTGATCCCCGAGGGGCTGGCTTGCGAGATTGATCTGTCGTCATGGGACTTGCCGCCGGTGTTTCGCTGGTTGGCGACGACGGCAAATATGAGCCAGCCGGAACTGCTGAAAACCTTCAACTGCGGTATCGGCATGATTGCGGTGGTGGCGGCAGATCGGGCCGAGGTGCTGGCCGCGTTGCTGCGCGCCGAGGGCGAGACGGTGGTGACGCTGGGTCGTGTGGTGCCGGGCGAAGGCGTGATCTACAAGGGCCGTTTGCTGTGAAACGTGTCGCCATCCTGATTTCGGGGGGTGGCTCTAACATGCTGGCGCTGTTGCGCGATATGGTGGGGGATCATCCGGGCCGCGCGGTTCTGGTGGCGTCGAACGATCCGGCGGCGGCGGGGTTGGCGCGGGCGGCGGATATGGGCGTGGCGGTGGCGGCGGTGGATCATCGCGGGTTCGGGAAGGACCGGGCGGCGTTTGAGGCGGCCTTGTTGCAGCCGATCCTGGCAGCAGAGCCCGATATCGTTTGTCTGGCGGGGTTCATGCGGGTGTTGACGCCCGATTTCGTGCGGCGGTTCGAGGGGCGGATGCTGAACATTCACCCCAGCCTGCTGCCGAAATATCCCGGGCTGCACACCCATGCGCGGGCCCTTGCGGCGGGGGATGCCGAGGCGGGCTGTTCGGTGCATGAGGTGACGGCGGAACTGGATGCGGGGCCGCTGTTGGGGCAGGCGCGGGTGCCGGTTGTGCCGGGGGATACCGAGGACAGTCTGGCCGCGCGGGTGCTTGCGGCGGAACATCGGCTGTATCCGGCGGTGCTGCGCCGCTATGCGGCGGGGGATCGCAGCCCGGTCTGGCTGTGATCTGCCGCGTCGCACGCGTGCGACATCTGGTTGTGATATATATATCAAGGGGATGCAGGGGCCGTTTAAGGGTTTGTTCATCTTTGCGGCGCGGCGTGACCTGAAAGCCGGGGCCTTTTCGGGTGGCATTGAGCCACCTCTCAAAGGCTTTGGCGCGGGTTGCAGTGGCGAGAACAAGAGTGAAACCGGGCTTTGACGGGGCTGTTGCAGCCTCCGGCGGGAGTATTTGGGCCAATGTGAAAGGCGAGGGGCTTTCCTTGGGCGGAATTGCTGCCTATAGCAAAAGGGCGGGATGCCCCCGCGAGCCCTTGTTGAAAGACGCCTGATGCGCACGATTACCACGACCGAAGACCTTGCCGCCTTTTGTGCCGCCGCGAAGTCTGAAGCTTATGTCACCATCGACACCGAATTCCTGCGCGAGCGGACCTATTGGTCAAAGCTGTGCCTTATCCAGATGGCACTGCCGGGCAAGACCGGCGATGCGGTGCTGGTGGACCCGATCGAAGGCCCGGCGATGAGCCTTGAGCCGCTGTACGATCTCTTCCGCCACGAGGCGACGGTGAAGGTGTTTCACGCGGCGCGGCAGGATCTGGAAATCTTTTTCGTTGAGGGCAAGGTTTTTCCGAAGCCGCTGTTTGACACCCAGATCGCGGCGATGGTCTGCGGTTTTGGTGAACAGGTCGGCTATGAAACGCTGGTCAAGAAAATCGTCAAGGCTGATCTGGACAAGACCTCGCGCTTTACCGATTGGTCGCGGCGGCCGCTTACCCCGGCGCAAAGCGAATATGCGCTGGCGGATGTGACGCATCTGCGGCTGATTTATGAATGGCTTTCGGCGCAACTGGTCAAGAATGGCCGCACGGCCTGGGTTGAGGAAGAGTTGGCGGTGCTGACCGATCCTGCCACCTATACCGTGCATCCCGAAGAGGCCTGGCTGCGGGTCAAGACACGCACCACTTCTGGCCGGTTTCTGGGGGTGGTCAAGGAATTGGCGCGGTTCCGCGAGGAATATGCCCAAGGCAACAACGTGCCGCGCAGCCGGGTGATGAAGGACGACGCGCTGCTGGAACTGGCCTCGACCCGGCCCGGCAATCTGGAAGAACTGGGCCGGTCGCGCCTGCTGCTGCGCGAGGGGCGCAAGCCCGAGATTGCCGAGGGCATTCTGGCGGCGGTGAAGGCGGGGCAAGAGATGCGGCAGGAAGACCTGCCGAAACCCGATCTGAGCCGCGATTCGGTGCAGGTGAACCCGGCGTTGGCGGATTTGTTGCGGGTGCTGTTGAAGGCCAAGGCGGAAAGTCTGGGCGTGGCGCCGCGGCTGATCGCCTCTGCCGCCGATCTGGACGCGATTGCGGCGGGCGATCGCAGCGTTGAGGCGCTGAAGGGCTGGCGGGCAGAGGCCTTTGGCGACGACGCGATGCGGCTGTGCCGGGGCGAGATTGCGCTGTCGGCGAAGGGCAATGAAGTGCGCGTGGTGCGCCTCTGACCGGGCCGCTGCCGCAGTAAGGCGCCTGATCGCGGGATGCGATCAGGGCTTTTTCGTCATCGAATTGCTGGCGCTGCGCACCTCGATGCTGGTGATCGAGCGCAACTGATATGCGGTCACGTCATAGGCAACGGTGATTTCGCGCGAGCGTTGGTTGATCACCGGGGCGCCGGGGTCTGGGGCGACAAGGTGGAATTCCAGAACGAGCTTACCCTTGTCATCAACGGGTTGCGCCACGAGTTCGGCATTCCAGTAGCCTTGCGTCGGCGGCAGGCCGGTGGCGCGCACGATCACGCCGGTGGTGTGGTTTTCGATCTGCATCGACAAGAGCCGATCCACCAGCGGGCGCGGATCGCTGGGCAGTTGCGTGGCCACCGGCACAACGGCATCGGCCTGCGCACCGCTGAACCAGTTTGTTGGGTTCACTTTCGATTCGCCCCAATTGCTGCAGGCCGTCAAGGCAAGCAGGGCAATAAGGGCAACGCTCCGGCGCAATGGCATGGCGACAGGTTCCTTCCAGATCCCCCCTTGGGTAGCCGATTGGCCGCGGTTTGAAAAGCCGCGATGGGCTGGACCTTTCCGCTTTCGCCGAATAGTTGAAGGACAATCAGGGAGAATGTCATGGCCAGCCCCGCCTTTGAAGAGATTGCCGAAACCTTCGAATTTCTTGACGATTGGGAAGACCGCTATCGGCATGTGATCGAATTGGGCCGCGCGATGCCGGCGCTGGACGACAGTTTCAAGGTGCCTGCGCTGAAGGTGGAGGGCTGCGCCAGTCAGGTCTGGCTGCGCCCGGTGATTGCGGATGGGCGGTTCGATTTTCAGGGCGAGTCGGATGCGATGATCGTGCGCGGGCTGATCGCCATTCTGCATGCGCTGTATGGCGGGCTGACGCTGGCCGAGGTGGGGCAGGTGGATGCCCCGGCCGAACTGGCGCGGCTGGGGTTGAACGAGCATCTTTCGGCGCAACGGTCGAACGGGGTGCGCGCGATGGTCGAGCGCATCCGAAAGGTCGCGGCCGAAGGCTAAAGCGGCGCGCAGGCGGCTTCGCACCAGGCGCGGGCGGTGGCCGACAGGCGGTGGGCCAGTTTCGCCAGCACCTCGGCGTGATAGGCGTTCAGCCAGGCCCGTTCGCCCGGGGCCAGCATCGCCGTGACGATCAGGCGGCGGTCGAACGGCGCGAAGGTCAGCGTTTCAAAGCAAAGCTGTTCGCGTTCGGGATCGCCGCCTTCGGGCGTTTCAGCCGGTTGCACGACGATCAGGTTTTCCAGCCGGATGCCGAAGGCGCCCTCGCGATAGTAACCCGGTTCGTTCGACAGGATCATCCCCGGGTCCAGCGGCACCTCCGAAATGCGCGACAGCCGCTGCGGGCCTTCGTGCACCGACAGGAACGCGCCGACGCCGTGGCCGGTGCCGTGGTTGAAATCCTGCCCGGCCAGCCACAGGGGATAGCGCGCCAGAGGGTCAAGATCGCGCCCGGCAAGGCCCTTGGGCCAGCGGGCGCGGCTGATGGCGATGGTGCCTTGCAGCACGCGGGTATAGCATTCGCGGGCGAAATCGCCCGGATCGCCCATGGCCATCGTGCGGGTGATGTCGGTGGTGCCGTCCAGATATTGCGCGCCGGAATCCACCAGCAGCAGTTCGTTCTGTTGGATGGTGCGGTTGCTTTCCTCTGTCACGCGGTAGTGCATGATCGCGCCATTCGGGCCAGAGCCAGAGATGGTGTCAAAGCTGATGTCATGCAGGGCGTTGGTGGCGCGGCGGAAGCCTTCCAATGCGCGCACAACGTCGATCTCTGTCAGGCCGGGTTTGGGGGTTTGGCTGTCCAGCCAGCACAGAAATTCCACCATCGCCGCGCCATCGCGCAGATGCGCCTCGCGCGTCGCGGCGATTTCGGCGGCGTTCTTGCGCGCCTTGGGCAGGCGGCAGGGATCATCGCCCCAGACGACGGCGATGCCTTCCTCTTCCAGCTCCAGCGACACGGCCAGGGGGGCGGTGCCGCGATCCACCCGCACCGGGCCTTGCAGGCTGTGCAGGGCGGGGACAAAGGCCTGCACCGGGCGCAGGGTGACGTGGCCGCCAAGGGCGTGGCGCACATCAGCGTCGAACTTGGCGGCTTCGGCGAACAGGGTGACGCGGGCGTCATCGTGCAGGATGGCAAGGCCGTGCAGGATCGGGTTGCGCGGCACATCCGCGCCGCGGATGTTGAGCAACCAGCAGAGCGAGTCGGGCAGGGTGATCACCGCCGCCGTCTGGCCTTCGGCCCGCAAGGCCGCCGCCAGACGGGCGCGTTTTTCCGCACTCGTCTCACCGGCCAGCGCATCGGGATGCACAAAGGCGCGGCCCATGGGTGGTTCGGGTTGATCCGGCCAGATCCGGTCGATCAGGTTGGCGGTGGCGCGCAGGGCGATATCGCTGCCCGCAAGCGCGGTTTCCAGCTTGGCAATCTCATCGGCGGTGTGCAGCCAGGGGTCATAGCCCAGAACGCCTGCGGGCAGGTGATCCTTGATCCACGGGCCGGGCTGCACCTCGGGCCAGGGCACCGGGGTAAAATGCGCAAGGTCCACCTGACCCTTGACCTGCGTGCGATAGCGCCCGTCGATGAAAACACCCGCAATGCCTGGCAGCACGATGCAGAACCCGGCCGATCCGGTAAAGCCGGTCAGCCATTGCAACCGCTCATCCCGTGCCGCGACGTATTCGCCCTGATGGATGTCGGCGCGCGGCACGAGGAACCCGGCAAGGCCTTCGCCTGCCAGAACGCGGCGCAGATCGGCAAGGCGCGCCGGGCCTTGCGCCGGGTTGGCGGTGCTGTCGAAGGTTTGAAACATGCCAAGCCCTTTCAGATTGGTCCAAATACTCCGGGGTGAGGCGCGGCACGCGCCGAGGGGCAGCGCCCCTTACCCCGCCTTGCGCATCCCCAAGGCCCGGGCGCGTTTTTTCGGGTCGGCGTCGAACAGACCGGCGAGTTGTTCGGTCATCGCCCCGGCAAGCTGTTCCACATCGGTGATCGTTACGGCGCGCTGGTAATAGCGGGTCACGTCATGGCCGATGCCGATGGCGATCAGTTCCACCGCCTTCTTGCGTTCCACCATGGCGATTACGTCGCGCAGGTGTTTTTCCAGGAAATTCGCGGGGTTGACCGACAGGGTGCTGTCGTCCACCGGCGCGCCGTCGGAAATTACCATCAGGATCTTGCGCGCTTCCGGGCGGTGGGCCAAACGGCGGTGCGCCCATTCCAGCGCCTCGCCGTCGATGTTTTCCTTCAACAGGCCCTCTTTCATCATCAGACCCAGATTGGGCCGTACCCGGCGCCAGGGCGCATCGGCGGATTTGTAGATGATGTGGCGCAGATCGTTCAGCCGCCCCGGTTGCTGTACCCGGCCTTGCGCCAGCCAGCGTTCGCGGCTTTGGCCACCCTTCCAGGCGCGGGTGGTGAAGCCAAGGATTTCCACCTTGACCGAGCAGCGTTCCAGCGTGCGCGCCAGCACATCGGCACAGATCGCGGCAATGGAAATCGGGCGCCCGCGCATCGAACCAGAATTGTCCAGCAGCAGCGTCACGCAGGTATCGCGGAATTCGGTGTCTTTTTCCTGTTTGAACGACAGGGGTGTGGTCGGGTTGGCCACAACCCGGGCCAGACGGCCCGCATCAAGCGTGCCTTCCTCCAGATCGAACAGCCAGGACCGGTTCTGCTGCGCCTGCAACCGACGCTGCAGCTTGTTGGCAAGGCGGGAAACCGCACCTTTCAGCGGTTCCAGTTGCTGGTCAAGATAGGCGCGCAGC
>CAMFLG010000035.1 GCA_945957495.1 uncultured Pseudorhodobacter sp.
GCCCTCTGCAACCCGTGCCACCTGTGCCGTCAATGCCCCCCGCGTCAGGCAAGAGCTGTCGCCGCCTTCGGTGACGGTATGCACCACGATTTCATCCGGCGCACCTGCCAGCATCACTTCGGCAAAGTTCAACTGCGCTTGCGGAAAGAACCTGGCCCCGGTCATCCAATGCGTCTCATCCGGCACAAAGGCGATTTGCCCCCTTTCGCCGGGAATGGCGCAGAAGTCCCAAAATGCCGCCCAAAACGCGCCCGGGTCCGAGGTGGACCAGCGGTGCAGCCCGACATAATCATGCGGCGCAAAGCCTTGCGCGGCCATGAACCGGGCCATCGCCGTTTGACGGCTGGTTTCGGGGTTGGGTGTCCAAAGGATATCGGTCATTTCGGCCTGCTCAGGAAAGGGCGGCGCATTGTCTGCGGCGCGTTAAGGTCAAAGGCCAATCAGCGGCATGGTGTAGGTGGTGGCAGTCCCGGTCAGGCACAGTTCGCCCGCGCCATTGCGCACCGTGGTTATCAGCTTGCAGATCGGCTTGTCGGCGCGCACTTCGGCCACTTCGACGCGGCCGATGATCTCTTCATCAATGCCGACCGCCTTCACGAACTTCCACTCCACGCCCAGAAACACCGTTCCGGGGCCGGGCAGGTCTTCGGCGACGACTGCATTCAAAATGCCGGTGGTCACACCGCCCTGCACGATCAGCTTGCCGAACGAGGTCTTCTCGGCCAGGTCCTTGTCGTAATGCACCGGATTGCGGTCGCCGGTCATCGCGGTAAAGGCGATGATGTCCTGCATCGAGGTGGTGCGCCCCCGCTCGGCAAACTGGCCTGCAACCGGACGGCCCTTGATCGTACCGGCCCAGCCGTCTTTGGATTCAGTCATGGCGTTCTCCTGTGTGAAAGGTTGTGGTCTGACCGGTCAGTCCAAAGACTGGAAACGTCCTTGCACTTTGGGTATGGGTGAGGCGTCTTGCCAAGAAAGCCAGTCCGCCATGACCAAAGATATCCCTGCCGCGCCCCCCAAACCGGCGATCCCCAAGGCCAAGCGGCAGATCATGCACAAGGCCGCAGCACTTTTCGCCGAGCGGGGGTTTGGCGGGGTTGGCATCAGCGAGGTGGGCGATGTCGCGGGCCTTGGAAAGGGCGCGCTTTACTATCACATCGGCTCTAAGGAAGAGCTGCTGTTCGACATCATGACGGATTACATGCTGCAATTGAACGCGGCGGGGGCCGAGATCTTGCAGACGATCCCCGGCACCCAAGACCGCGTGGCGGCGCTGTCTGCGTCTTTCATGGATACGATGTTTGCCAATCGGTCCGAAATGACCGTCTGCTTTCGCGAAGTTCATTCGCTGGGCCAGGACAAGCGCACAACAGTGCATGGCCTGCACGCCGACTATCAACGGATCTGGGAGCGTTGCTTTGCCGAAGGTGCCGCCGCAGGCCAGTGCCGCGACGTACCGCGATTGCAGACCAAGGCCCTGCTGGGGATGTATTTCTACAGCTTCCTTTGGGTGCGGGTTGATGGCACCGCAACAAGCGCCGAAATCGCCCGAACCTTCAGCGACATCGTTCTGGGGGCAATCGGAATCGCGGATCGCTGAAAGGTCAGGCATGCCCTGACGCTCCGGTTCCGGGGGCAATCCCGGCGCGCGCCTTGGGCGACGCATCGCGATGAAGTTGCATTTTCCGATGGCAGGCCGCACCAAGCCCACTTTCGCCGCCGCCAATGATCGCTACACTGCCTTTGGTCATACCCAGAAATCCCTTGCGTACCGACCGATCGGTACAGTAAGATTTCCCAAGCGTCAATCACCGATGGATGGTCTCACAGCACCGTCCGAAACGGGGTCTAAAAGGGGACTTCCATGACCGGAGTCTACATCGCCGATGCGCGCCGCACGCCGATTGGAAGGCTGAACGGTGCTTTGCGGTTACACTCGGCTGCAGAACTTGGCGGCCATGTCCTGCGGTCGCTTGTTGCAGAAAACGATCTGGACCCAGCCGCTATTGACGAGGTGATCCTGGGTCAGGTTCTGACCGGAGGCGCGGGCCAGAACCCGGCACGCCAAGCCAGCCTTGCCGCTGGATTGCCCGTTACCCTGCCCGCAATGGGGCTGAACAAGGTTTGCGGCGCGGGCATGAAATCTGTTCATCTGGCGGCGCAAGCCATCCGTTGCGGCGATGCGGAACTGATCCTTGCGGGGGGTCAGGATTCCATGACCCAGGCGCCCCACGCCCTGCACGGCCTGCGCGAAGGCGTGCGGATGGGCCCCGCCGTCATGAAGGACATGATGGTGACGGACGGGCTTTGGGATGCCTTTCACGACGTCCACATGGGCACCACGGCAGAACATCTGGCCCGCAAGTACCAGATCACCCGCGACGCCCAGGACGCCTTCGCTTTGGCCTCGCATCACAAACTGGCCACGGCCTTGGAAGAGGGCCGATTTGACAGGCAGATCGTCGCCGTTCCGGGCAAAGGCAGGAAACCTGATCCCATTTTGCAGGATGAACGCCCGAACCGGGCGACAACGGCAGAATCCCTCGCCCAACTGCACTCCGTATTCGCCCCGGAAGGCACGATTACGGCGGGCAATTCCTCGGGTCTGAACGATGGTGCCGCAGCGCTGATCGTCGGCAGCGAAGCCGCTTTAGCACGGCATGGCCTGCGGCCACTGGCCCATATCGCCTCTTACGCATCCGCGGCCGTTGAACCAATGGAGATGGGGCTTGGCCCGGTTTATGCCTCGCGGCGCGCGCTGCAAAAGGCGGGTTGGACCGTTGATGATCTGGACGTTCTGGAAATCAACGAGGCATTTGCGGCGCAGGCGCTGGCGGTCAATATCGAGATGGGATGGGATCCCAAGCGCATCAACCTGTCGGGCGGGGCCATCGCCCTTGGGCATCCTCTTGCTGGCTCTGGCGCAAGAATCGTTGTTGCCCTGATCCATGAAATGCAGCGCGTGAACGCCGCGAAAGGCCTTGCATCCCTGTGCATAGGTGGTGGCCAAGGTGTCGCGATCTGCCTGGAGCGGGAAACCTTACGGCAGTAGACGTGCTCTGGTAGGCCAATTGAACCGCATGGCCCGTGCCTTTCAGGGAAAGGTGGCGGGAAACATCGCTCCTAAATCCGGCTGCCCCCAGGTCCGTTCCGGGTATTTCGCAAGCAGCCGGTCAAACTGCGCCTGCGCCTGCAAACGCGCCGCCTGCATGTCCATTCCCGCGACTTGACCGTTGCGCATTGACAGGCGGCCATCGACGAAAACCGCCTGTGTCACCCGCCCGGTGGCCCCAAAGACAAGGCTTTGCACCGGATCAATCCGCGGCGCGAAATGGCTGTCTGCCATATCGAAAACCGCAATATCGGCCTTTGAGCCTGCCTGCAGGCGGCCCAGATCGGGGCGTTTCAAGGCATCGGCACCGCCAATCGTTGCGGCGTTGAACACCTCGGCTGTGGTCAGGCCGCGATCATCGCCGGTGGCGGCGCGGCCCATCATCAGGGCCACCGCCATGTTCAGCACCATATCCGGCGGCGCGGTATCGGTGCCCATGCCGATGTTGATGCCCAAGTCACGGCAGCGCCGGAAAGACCGCAGCATTTCGCCATCACGGGCATAGACAAGCGGGCAATGCGCGATGGTAACGCCGTGCCGGGCGTAAAGCATCAGATCCTCGGGCTCTGCCTCGACCGCATGGGGTGCGATCAGGCGGTCATGCAAAAGCCCGTGTTCGGCCAGCCATTGCGGCCCCGTGGTGCCATGCAATGCCTGCACCGTGCGCCGTTCCATCTTGCCCTGCGCCATATGCAGGCGCACGGGCAGCGCCATGTCCGCAGATGCCGCCATCGTGCGGCGCAAAAGGTCAATGGTGCAGGTTTCCACCCGATCCGGCGCCAGCATCGCCTGAACAAGCCCGCCATGACGCCCCCCAACGCGGGCGGCAAACTCCAGCGCATCAGCCAGACCCTGCATGCCGCGCGGCTCGTCAAATCTTGGCTCCAGCACACCGGGGGCGGTGCAGACCATGCCACCGGACCGATAGGCAGGGCCAAGCCAGACGCGAAGCCCAAGATCGGCGGCGGCATCGGCGGCCGCCTCGAACTCGGCAACGGTTTCGCCCCATTCGCGGTAAAACAACGACGCGATGGGCAGCGCCGTGGCAATGCCGTTCCGCAAAAGCTGGGCAAAGGCATAGCGTTTCTGAAACGCCAGTTCGTCGGGCGTGTACATCTCATACGGGCCACGTTCGACATAGGCCTGCGGCCAGACGCGACCCGTCGCCCAACCCGGGCCGTTGTCAACGGTCAGCAAGGTGGTATCAAGGTCGGACAGGGCGTCAAGGTCGATAAATCCCGGTGAAACAAGCACATCGCCCAAATCAATGCGCCGCGCCACCTCGCCCGCAAAGGGCTGGCCGACATGGATCACGCGATCCGCGTCAAAGACGATCTCGGCATTTTCCAGCAGTTTGTGACGGCCATCGACATGCCCGACGATCCAGCGGGCCGCGAGCGCAGTGCGCCCAGCGGGCCGCTGGCCCAGCGTCAGCGCATCAAGCCCACTCATGCGGCACCTTTGGTGGAATGGGCCGTCACCTGCGCCAATTCGTAGGCCAGCAACGCCTCTGGCTTTTTAAGTTCAAACTGGCGGTCCGAGGTGATGTAGTTATCGGCGTGCAGGCGGGCAATCGGCTGATACGTCTCGGGGTTTACATAGCGGCCCCCCGCATCCATGCAGCGATCTTCCACATGCATGTCCAGCACCTGCCCCACGATCAGCACGCGTGAGGGGTAGTCCAGAATCCGTTCGACCCGGCATTCGAATGAACAGGGGCTTTCGCCGATGCGGGCGGCGTTGATCTGGCGGCAGGGTATCGGGGTCAGGCCTGCGAAGGCCAGTTCATCGACATCGCTTGGGAAATTCACGCTGCAGGTGATCATCGCATCGGCCAGCGCCATATCGACCATGTTCACCACAAATTCGCCGGTTCGCCGGATATTGGCGACGGTGTCTTTTTCATCGCCATTGCCACGGCTCTGGATTCCCAGAACCACCAGCGGAGGCTCGTGCGAAAAGACGTTGAAAAAGCTCATTGGCGCGGCGTTATTGTGGCCCGCTGCGGATCTTGTGCCAACCAGCGCAATCGGGCGTGGGCCGATGAAGTTGGTCAGCAGGCGGTAACGGTCGGGCGCGGCAATCGCGGTAAAATCGAAATCCATCTTGTCCGTCCTGTCACGCCACCAGATTTCCGTGCCGCGCCACAAGGCGGTCTGCCGGGCGGCGGCAAAGCGCATCGCCTGCGCCACTGGCGGCAATCATCACGAAATCGGCGCGGTTGCCCACGGCAAGGCCATAGTTTTGCAGGCCAATCGCCTTGGCCGCGGCATGGGTGGCACAGCCAAGCGCGCGGGCGAAATCCTCGTCCCGGTTCCAGTCAAAGCGATAGGCGGTCAGGAAGGCCCGTTCCAGCATATCGCCATTGCCGAAGGGCGACCAACTGTCGCGAATCCCGTCCGAACCACAGCAGACCGTCACGCCCATATCCGACAATTCCTCAACCGGGGGCACGGCCACGTCGGCGGGGGCAGAGGTCATCAGCGAAATGCCCGTGTCAGCCAACCGGCGCCCGATCCGCTCCAGCCGGGCGGCGGGAATCATGCCCAAACAATAGGCGTGGGAAATCATGACCTTGCCCGCAAGACCCGAGGCGGCGGCATAATCGGCGATCCGTTCGATCTGCCAGGCCCCCAGATCGCCTTTGTCATGCAGGTGAATATCAACGCCCGCCCCCTTTTCGACGGCCAGATCAAAGATAAATCGCAACTGCCCGTCCGGATCGCCGTCGATGCCCGCAGGATCAAGGCCGCCGACGGTTTCCACGCCCATATCCATTGCGGACCGGATCAGATCGGTCGTACCGGGGCGGCACAGAAGGCCCTGCTGCGGGAAGGCCACGAATTGCAGGTCAACCCGGTCGGCCCAGGCCTCGCGCAGACGCATCATCGCCTCGACATGGCTCAGCCCCATGTCCGGGGCCACGTCAATGTGCGACCGCACCGCCGTGGTGCCATAGGCCAGCATCTGGCCCAGCAGACGACCCGCCCGCTCTTCCGGCGGGGTGGTGTTGGCCGACAGAACCTGCCGTTCGTTTTCGATGTAGTCGCGCAGCTTGGCCGCACGTTTGCCGGGCTGCCAGGCCTCTCCCCACAAGGTTTTGTCCAGATGCACATGCGGTTCAACAAAGGCGGGCAGCACCAGCCTGCCCGCACCGTCAATCGCATCGGGTGCCGTGACATCAGGGCCAATCGCCTGAATGAAGCCGTCGCGGCACTGGATACCGATGGTCTGGCCGCCAATGTCACGCAGATTGGAAAAGGTGGTCATGATGCCGCTCCGCAGGTTTGGGAAACGACCCCCGCAAACGGGGGCCGCAGGGGTGTCAGCCTTTCAGGCGAGTCCAGATCTTGTCGCGCAACTCGCGCGCCGCGGGGCCGCAATCCATCGTGGGAACCAGTCGCGGCGCATAGTCTTCCGGCATGTTGATGGCATCCATAGCCCGCCATTTCGGGTCCAGGAATTCATCAGACTTGATCGCATTGGCATAGGCAATCGCGTTCGATACCGCCGCCGCATTCTCTGGCGCCATCATCCAGTTGATGAAGATCTTCGCGTTCTCCGGGTGCGGCGCATTGGCCGGAACCGCGAAATTGTCGCGGAACATGGGCGTGCCTTCCTTGGGGTAGATGAAACGGATGGTGTCGCGTTGCAGCGTGGCCCGCGCGGTCGCGCCATTCCAGACGTGATACATCGCCACTTCGCCCGAGGCCATGCGGTCAACCGTGCTGTCAGAGGAGTACATCTTCAGCTTGGGCTTCTGCGCCTCCAGCAACTCGAGGATACGCTTGGCGTCCTCATTGCTTTCGGTGCATTGCGGAATGCCCAGATACAACGAGGCGGCCAGGATGACATCGCTGGCGGTGTCCAGTTCGGCGATCTTGCCGACGAATTCCGGGCGCGGATCGAACAACTCTTTCCAGCTTTGCTCGATCTCGGCGCCCCCAACGGCGGCGCTGTCATAAGCAAGGCCGGTGACACCCCACAGATAGGGGGCGGTGTATTCCTGCGTCGGGTCGAAATCGGGATTTTTGAACGCGTCCTTCATATGGACGTAGTTTGCCATCGCCGGCGTGTCGATCTTCAGCAGCAGACCATCCTTGATCAGGCCGGGGATCACATAATCCGACGGCACGATCACGTCATAAGCTGCCCCGCCGGATTGCAGTTTGGCCAGCAAGGTGTCGTTGCTGTCATAGCCATCAAGGATCACCTTGATGCCGGTTTCGGTTTCAAACTTGGCAAGCAGTTCAACCGGGTAGTAATCGGTCCAGTTGTAGAAATAGAGCGTCTTTTCAGCGTCCTGCGCAAAGGCAGGCAATGCCGTCGCAGCCGCCAGAGCCAAGCCGATTATGGTCTTTTTCATGTGGTTACTCCTCTGTTGGGTCGTGTCGGGCCTTAGCGCCGAAGGCGGCCAAGGATGAAGGAAAGCGAAACAAGCAGCACCGAGATCACCAGCATCACCGTGGAAATCGCGTTGATCTCGGGCGTGATGCCCGCCTTGATGGATGAGAAGATGTAGACCGGCAGCGTGGTGGTGCCCGGCCCGGACAGGAAGAACGAGGTCAGAAAATCATCAAGGCTGGTCACGAAGGCCAGGGTGAAACCCGCCATGATACCGGGCCACAGCAACGGCAGCGTTACCCTGCGAAAACTGCGAAAACGGTTGGCATAAAGGTCTTGCGCCGCCTCGCCATAGCTTTGGTTCATGCCTTCCAGCCGGGCGCGGATGGGCAGATAGGCAAAGGGAATGCAGAACGCGGTGTGCGCCAGGATCATGGCGCCCAGACCCAGTTGCACGCCGAGCGCCACGAACAGCATCAGCGTTGCCACCGCCACCACGATTTCCGGCAGGATCAGGGGCATGTTCAGCACCGCCTCGACCGCGCGGCGTCGGGGAAAGGCCTGCGATGTCGCCAGCGCCGCCAGAAGCGCAATCGCCGTTGCGGCGGTTGCGGCGCACAGCGCCAGCACAAGCGAGTTCTTCGCGGCGGCCTGAATCGACGGATTGACCAGAATGCGCCCGTACCAATCCAGCGAGACATGCGACCACACCGTCGCCGTGCGGTTGGCGTTGAAGCTATAGCCAACCAGCACCACGACCGGCACATACAGATAGGTCAGCACCAGCAGCGAAATTCCGCGCGTCATCGGAAAGCGGCGAATGTTCATTTGACCCTCCGATTGCGCCAAATTGCCATGGCCACCATCACGACCAGCATCAGCGCCAGCAGCACCACCGACAGCGCCGCCCCGAATGGCCAGTTGCGAGAGGCCGCGAACTGCATCTGAATGACGTTGCCCAGCATCAGGGTCTTGCCGCCGCCCAGCAGGGCCGGGGTAACAAAGGCCCCCAGACAGGGAATGAACACCAACAGCGATCCGGCCGCGATGCCCGGCATCGCAATCGGGATCACCACGCGGCGCAGGGCGCGGCGCCGCGGTGCGCCCAGATCATGCGCCGCCTCCAACAGCCGCCAGTCGAACTTTTCGAAAACGGTGTACAGCGGCAGGATCATGAACGGCAGGAAGGAATAGGTCAGCCCGATGGCCACAGCCAGATCGTTGTAAAGCAGTTGCACGGGCCCGACGGGCGACAGGGAATTGACCAGTTGCGACAGCCAGCCATCCTCGCGCAGGATGATCAGCCACGCATAGTTGCGCACCAGAAGGTTGGTCCAGAACGGAATGGTGATCAGCAGCAACATGATTTCGCGCTGCCCCCGCGAGAGCCCCGCCATCCACAAGGCAACCGGCAGACCGAACAGCAGGCAAAGCCCCGTGGTGACTGCCGCCTGCAGGACCGACCGCAGCAGAATGATCAGATAGCTGGTGTTGACGATCATCGTACCGTCAAAGTCTTCTTCCCAGACCAGCCGGATGTAGTTGCCAAGGGACGGTGCCGAAGCCCAGTCCACCCCGCCGCTGTCTCCCTTTTGCAGCAACGATATCCAGAACATCAGGGCCAGCGGTACACCGATCAGCACGGCGATCGTTGCCAGCGCAGGCGTCAGCAAGCCAAGACGGCGCAGGGCGGGACGGTCGGTCATTGGACCAGCACGCGCAGGTTTTCGGCAGGCAGGCTGACCCCGACCGAACTTCCCATCGCCAGGGGGGAGGCATCCAGATTGGATTGCCGCAACAGGAAGGTGCCGCCATCCGCCAACGCCAGTTTGTGCAAAAGCGCCGTGCCAAGATAGGCGGTATGCACCACCCGCGCCTGCAAATGCCCTGCCCCGGCGGCGGCAATACGCGCCCGCTCTGGCCGGATCGCCAGCGTCACCTTGCCGCGCGCGTCATGCGGCACGGACAGCGTTGCGCCACCGGCCAATTGCAGGGTGTTGCCCGGCAGAGCCTCTGCCTCGATCAGGTTGATGTCACCGATGAAGTCGGCAACGAACCGATGAGTGGGCGCCTCGTAAATATCGTGCGGCGCGCCGATTTGAAGGATGCGCCCGCCCTGCATCACCGCAACGCGATCTGACAGGGTCAACGCCTCTTCCTGATCATGGGTGACGAACAAAAAGGTGATCCCCGCCTCGGCCTGCAGCAATTTCAACTCGATCTGCATTTCCTTGCGCAGCTTCAGATCCAGCGCCGAAAGCGGCTCGTCCAGCAACAGAACCTTGGGCCGGGGTGCCAAAGCACGGGCGAGCGCCACCCGTTGCTGTTGCCCACCAGACAGTTCTGCAGGACGGCGGCGCGCGAAGGATTGCATACGAACCATCTCCAGCGCCTCACCCACGCGGGTGCGGATCTTGTCGGCAGGAAGGCGCTGCTCCTCCAGCGCAAAGCCCACGTTCTGTTCGACCGTCAGGTGCGGGAAAAGCGCATAGCTTTGAAACACCGTGTTGACCGGGCGGTGATAGGGCGGCGTTTGGGTGACATCCTGTCCCTCAATGGCAATTCTGCCCTGATCTGCGGTTTCAAACCCGGCGATCAGCCTTAGAAGGGTGGTTTTGCCGCAACCTGACGGGCCGAGCAGCGTGAAAAACTCACGCCGGCCAATTTCAACCGAGACATCTTCCAGAACCCGGATGGCAGCGGTTCCGCGGCCAAAGCTCTTGCTGACGGCAGTGATGGAAACAACGGAAGAATCGGTCATGTCATTCTTACTCCCCTGAACAGCCAGCCTAGATGCATTTCAAAACGTGTCAAGATTGCATACGATTTGATATTATTAATGTATGCATGTTTCTCTTTCGTCTGTTTTTTGACCATCCGGGGCTATTGTCGCCAAGCGGATAGGCAGCTGCGCCAAAACCTCGTTCTGCTCCTGCCAGCGGCAGGCTTGGCACGCCCCACAAAAGACGTTGACCTTACAGGTGCATGCGATGTTAAATCCCACCGCATACATTCGGAGAGGTGCAAATTGCCAAAGCCAACCGATTTGCATGCCAAGGCGGCGCAGCCCAAATCCCGCAAGCCCAGTCAGGCCGCCAAAACCCCAACCCGCACCGAAAAGGTGCATGAGGCATTGCGTCAGGCCATCATCGAACAGCAACTGCCCCCAAGCGCGCGCCTGCCCGAAGACATGATCGGCGAGACGTTCGGAACCAGCCGCACCATCGCGCGCGAGGCTCTGCTGCGCCTTTCGGTGGAAGGTCTGGTTGATCTGGTGCCAAACCGGGGCGCCTTCGTCGCCAATCCCTCATTGGACGACGGGCGTGATGTCTTTGTGGTGCGCCGGGGGCTGGAACGGATGGTCGCGCTGCAACTGGCGGGGCAACTGACCCCCGCGCAGATCACCGAACTGCGCCGCATGTTAGAGCAGGAGGAACTGGCCGGGGCGCGCGACGAACGCGAAGCCGTCCGCCTTGCAGGGGAGTTTCACCTGCGCCTTGCCGAGATGACCGGAAACAAGGTGCTGATCCGCTACCTGACCGAAACCGTCTCGCGCTGTTCTCTGGTGCTGACGATCTACGGCCGCCCGCATTCGGTGGATTGCGGCATTGATGAACACCGTCAGATCATCGAGGCGCTGATCGCGGGCGACAAGGCCCAGGCTGCGGAACTGATGGAACACCACATCGAACAGGTCGCAGGCCGCGCCCTTCTGGAAACGCGCAAACCCTTGAGCGTTCAGGATGTTCTGGCATTTTATGCCACCGCGATCGCACGCGACTGACAGGCGCGTGCAGCCGAACAGGATCAACCACGGATATTGCTGGCAATGCGCTGACAGATTTTCATGGTGCCCCCAGCAGGACTTGAACCCGCGACCCCCTGATTACAAATCAGGTGCTCTACCAGCTGAGCTATAAGGGCACTCCGCCCTCAAATAGCGGCATGGGCGGGTTGGTGCAAGGGGTCAGCTGTTGCGGGTGGCGCGGGCCAGCAGGGCCACCGCCGCCATGCCCAGCGCCACAACCACCAGTGCGGCGGGGGCAGACTCGCCGATGCGTTCCAGGCTTGCCAGTTCGAACACCCGCGTGGACAGGGTGTTGAAATTGAACGGCCGCAGCAACAGCGTGGCGGGCAATTCCTTGACGCAATCGACGAACACCACCAGCATCGCCGAGGCGACCGAACCCCGCATGAGCGGCAGATAGACCGCCCGCAGGGTGCCGCCTGCCCCGCGCCCCAGACTGCGCGCCGCCATCGGCAAAGACGGCGAAATCCGCCCGAAGGCCGCGTCCACCGCACTTTGCGCGATGCCAAAGAACCGCACCACATAGGCCAGAATGATCGCAACCGAGGTGCCGGTCAGCAACAGCCCCGGATCATGCCCCGTCACCGCCAGCACCGCATCGGCCACCCGATGATCCAGCGCCGCCAGCGGAATCAGCAGGCCCACCGCCAGCACCGCGCCCGGGGCCGCATAGCCCAACGTCGTCAGCGGCAGCACCAGCCGCGCCGCCCTCCGCCCCGCCATACGCACGGCGTAAACCAGAAACAGCGCCCCCGAAACCGTCAGCACCGCCGCAATCCCGCCCACAACCACCGTATTCAGCGCCGCCGCCGCCAGCCCATCGGCCAGCCAGACCTTCGGCTTGGAAATCGCATGGCCCGCCATCACCGCCACCGGCAACAGGAACCCCATGCTGAACGGCACCAGACAAAGCCCCAGCGCCGCCGCCGCCTTCCACCCCTGCAACCGGATCGGCGCCACCGGGCGCGTCGCGCGCGACTGACGGTGAAACCGCGCGTTGCGGCGGCTCAGCCGCTCGACCGACAACAGAACGAACACCATCACCAGAATGACCATGGCAATCTGCGCCGCCCCACCGGCATTGCCGCCGTTCAGCCAGGTTGAAAACACCCCCGTCGTCAGCGTTTGTACGCCAAAGGTCGCAACGGTGCCGTAATCGGCCACCGTCTCCATCATCGCCAGCGCCACGCCCGCCGCAATCGCCGGGCGCACCAGGGGCAGGCCCAACCGCCAGAACATCGCCGCTGGCCCCAGCCCCAGCGCCCGCGCCACCTCGTAACTCGCCCCCGATTGTTCGCGCAGCGCCGAACGGGTCAGCAGATAGACATAGGGGTAGAATGCCGAGGCCAGCACGACGATGGCAAAAACCTCGCTATGCACCTCGGGAAACCAATAGTCCTTGGCCGAATGCCAGCCCATCACAGACCGCATCCAGGTCTGCAACAGCCCTGAATAGTTCAGAAAATCAACCAGGGCATAGGCGCCGACATAGGCCGGAATAGCCAGCGGGAACAGCAGCGCATAGTCCAGAAACCGGCTGCCCGGAAAGCGGAACATCACCGTCAGCCAGGCCGCCCCGGTGCCCATCGCCGCCGCCAGCAACCCCACCCCCAGCATCAGCCGCAGCGTTGTCCAGAAATAGCGCGGCAACACCGTGGCCAGCAGATGCGGCCAGATATTCTCGGTCGGGTGAAAGGCGATCCAGACCACCGACAGCATCGGCGCAATCACCACCGCCGCGATCAGAACCGCGCCCACCGACCAGCCATCCACACGCCAGACGGCCCGGCGGCGCGGGGCGGAAAGTAACTGACTGTTTTGCTGGGTCATCATTCCTTGCGGCTTACAGGAAAGCGGTTTCCCTGTCCAGAAAAGCGACTATACTTGCGCCAAGAACAAAATATCAGGCAGGCCCCCCCATTCATGCGGATCGTCTATCACCTTGGCGCGCACTACACCGATGAAGAACGGCTGTTGAAATGCCTGCTGAAAAATCGCCAGACCCTGTCGCAGCGGGGCGTGATCGTGCCCAGCCCGAAACGCTATCGCAACCTTTTGCGCGATACCGCGATTGAGTTGAAGGGTAAGGCCGCCAGCCGCGACACGCAGGCGCTGATCCTGGATCAGATCATGGAAGAAGATATCGCTGACCGGCTGGTGCTGTCCTGGGACAGCTTCCTGTCGCTGGCACCCTGGGCCTTGAAGGACAAAACGCTTTACCCCTCTGCCGGGGATCGCGTGCGCGCCTTTTCGCAGATTTTCCCGGAAATCGAGGCTGAATTCTTTCTGGCCATCCGCAATCCGGCAACCTTCCTGCCCGGGCTGCTGGCCATGTTGCCGTCAAAAACCTATGACGAATTCATCGGCGACGCCAATATCTTTGATCTGCACTGGTCTGACGTGGTGGAACGCATCCTGCGCGACAATCCCGGC
>CAMFLG010000036.1 GCA_945957495.1 uncultured Pseudorhodobacter sp.
GGCGGGTCAATTCTCGATGAAAAACCCGGGTCACTTCTGGGTGGAAATCAACAAAGCGCCCTTATGCTGTTTTTGGGCTTCGTCGTCCGCTGGTTCGGCAATCCGCCGCAAGCCACTGTTTTTCCGTGCCTATTCGACAAAAACCACCTTCTCCCGCTTAATCCCAGTTTGTGCAGGCTTTGGTGTCACCGCACAGTGTGGTGTGGCGTGACATCAGAGTCTGCACACGCGGACACCAGAGCTGGCTGCAAACGGATTTTGGAATCCCATCGGCAGAATTGACCGTGACGAGTGGTTAGGCGTTTCCCTTCGAAGGCGTGCTCGGGTTCACCGCAATGTTGATGTGGCGATAGGTGGCACCACCGAGAAATCGATCCGGGGGAAGCCCAACCCAGTCCTAGGAAACAATAACGATGTATCTGTGGTCGCGAAGCTCGATGTCAGCGAGCCCCTCGTTAGTATATCGCTGTGCCTGCTGAGTTGCCTTTTTGATAGTGGCATCTAGCTGGGTTTGCGATTGTAGTTTCTTCCACTCTGTCAGGACGAGTCCTAGGGTGTTGTGGATCACATGCAATGAGGGCGGCTCTGAGTAGACGAGATCGGTGCGCTGGCCCTCGGCATTCACCTTGAACGCAAAAACCCCGTGCCAGAGCAAGTGGACCGCGCCCATCTTCTCGCACTCAGTCTTACCCTTGTTGAAAGCCGTTTTCCACTTTTCTCGGACGTCGCAATCGACGGCGACCAACCTTTGTAGGTGGCGAAAGGCGCGCTCGGCAGTTGACTTGAGCCCCAAGCTTTGGTCGCGAAGGTGGTAGTCCAACTCGGACTTGATAGCCGCGAGTTCTACGCTGTGCCTCAAGACGGCGCCTGGCTCGAAGGGGCTGCCTCCCCTTGCCTCCATGTTGACTGCCGTCCGCGACCAGCTGCTAAAATTCCCCAATACCGCAGCAGCTTCCTTGGGCAGAACTGGAGCGAACCTTGTCCGGAACTCGGCCATAGAGTCGAATATTGAGGAAAAACTCTCTGCGAGGTAGGGGCTTGGAACGAAACCTTCCCCCATTCCAAAGCGCAGCGTCGCCATGTGCAACTCAAGGGCCTTGAGATAGCCCTCGATACGTCCAGAGAGTATGCGCCATTCACTGTAGGGAGTGAACATCTTCAACCGCCGGGCTTCAGTTTCAGTTTTCTCAGTGCCATGATCACTGCTCCCGTGTCTTTTTCAGGGTAACACGGGAATGGCACGGCGTGAATCGCCCAATTGTGGGTCATTTTTGCCCCAACTGATGCACAGCCGCCGCCACGTCCATCAGGTTCCGCGCCGTTTCGATGCAGGTTTCCGCCTCGACCGCCGTGCCGCGTGCGAGGTTGAGGCTGCCGGCCACCGTGCAGCGGATCGCAGCCTCACGCTATAGTTCGAAAAGGGACCGAGACCCGCGCCTTGAAGGGTCGTATCAGTAGATGTTTTGCCTGCCAGCCAACTTGGGGCGCGCAGGTATCGACTTTTGCGACGGTTTGAGCCGCGGCAATTCGAACGGGGCGATGCCGGAAAAGGCGCGCGGGGATTAAGCTTCACAACAATGGTTTGAACGTAAATCAAAAAAAGGCGCGCCCCGAAGAAATCCTTCGGGGCGCGCGGAATGGCTTATCAAGACGCCGATGTTGGCCCGACTATTCGGCGCGCTCGATCTCGCCGATGCGCCAGGATTTGTCGAAGAACGTCGGCAGCGGGCTGTAAAGCCGCAGGATGGTGAACCAGCCTTTGCCCGGCACCGTCTGGATCCAGTTGCCACGCGCCACGCCCTCGGGCTGTTCGGGAGAGAACCAGATCGTCGTCGTGCCGTCCTTGTCAGCCTCGGCGGCGGGCGAGGGGTAGGCCTGGCTGCCCGCGCGCGCATACTTCTGCGCGGTTTGCAGCATCGACCGGGTCTGGTTGTCATACAGCGTCAGCGACCAGAACGCCTCTGCCGGAACCTTGGGCGGCAGCACGACCTTGTAGGTCTTGGCACCGTCGAAGGGTTCGCCCTTGGTATCGGCAAAGCTCATCAGATACTGCGACCCAACGCCCGGGATGCGCATGATCATGCCGGGGGAGTCCAGCGTATAGCCGTAGTAGAAGGCGGTGCGGGAATCCAGCGTGCGGGCGCCTGTCGGCGGCAGCGGCTTGAACATGCCATCCTCGAACAGGGGCGGCGGCGTTTCAAAGTTCGCGCCACCTTCCCACAGCATGGTGCCCCAGTTCGACCCGTCATAGTAGGCCCAGTCGGGATGTTTCATCGCATAGCGCCAGTTCAGCGCGCGCCCGGCGGATTGGCCGAAGGCGGCGGCATCGGTCAGGATCTTCTTCATCCGCTCGTCCGGGGCGAAGGGCTTGCCATGCACGATGCCAACGGCCGCCAATTGGCCCGCCAGTTCCACATCATTGCTGGTGGCAGGCTGCATCTGCACGTTTTCGTTAATCATTTCCCAGAAGCCGAAATCACTGGGCGGGATGGTGTTGAAAGACTGACCGCTGCCGTCAATGAACTTGGTTTCGGGAACCTTGGGTTCACCTGCGATCTTGACGGTGCCTTCCAGCGCCTGCGCGATCGAGGTGCCGAACGCGCCCGGCTGGTAGGGATAGACCTTCATGGTCTTCTTGATGTTCTCAACCGCAGGCTCTGGCTTGCCGTCCACCAGATAGGCGCGGGCGGCGTACAGGGCGAGGTTCGTCTTGGAATGGGCAATAAAATAGCCACCTTCGGGCAGCGGGCCGTCATAGTCGGGGCCGACGATCAGGTATTTGCCGCCAAGCCCGCGGTCCGGGCCCGGCCCGCCGATGTCGATGATCCAGGAAAACCACATGTCGTTGATCGTGCCCACAGCACCCGACGGCTGTTCCACCACAACGGGGCCTTTGCTCAGATCAAGCCCGGTCATGTAATAAACCGTATCTGCGTTGGGGGTCAGGAACAGCGAGTTCGAGTCCATGAATTTTTCAAAGATCACCACATCGCCGGGGGCGGCGCCGATGCTTTCAAAGCCCTTCACGAGGGCCAGCGCCGAGGCGCCGCGGAAGCTGTTGTTGTAGGCGCTGAGGGCCTGGGTGAAATCCAGCATGTCATAGGTTTTCTGCGCCGTTTCGGCGGTGGGAACACCGTCCACGAAGTCAAGCTTTCCCATTCCGGTAGAGATCGACTCCGGGGCGCCAAGCGACTTCAGGACGTCGTCCGACACTTCGGCCCGCAAACTGCTGGTGGTGGCAAAAATCATCCCCGCCACGGTGAGGGCGCCCAGAACGGGGCGGCGGTTCAATCTGTTTTTGGCAAGCACGAGATACGCTCCTTTAGCGGTAAACGCAGGAAGCATAAGATATCCCTGAAAGTCAGCAAACTGGAAAATTGGTGTCTCGGCATCGGCGCGGCGCCTATGGGGAAGGCGGCAAAAGTGCGGGTTCTGGCGGATCAACTGCTGCTGTGCCCGGCGGGTGGCGGGATTCGGGGCATGTCCCGGCACGGGACAATATTTTTGTGTTTTAATTCAGCTGGTTGGGGTGCTTGAATTAAGGGTTTGTTAGGGTTTGGGGCCTTGATGCGTGCGCGGTCCGGCGGCACTTTCACACCTTGAGCCCGGGCGCGGACAAGGGATCGCGATGCAGCGGCTGATATTGACTCGCACCTCGGAAACCCGCACCCCTGTTGGTGGCCGGATGTTGAGGATTCCATGCGCAAATTCGTGATTGCTGTGACCATTGCCATGTGCGCCTGCACCCCGCGCGGATCTTTGACCTTCTATCCCGAGGCGGCCAGCGTTGGCCGGGTTGAAACGGTGATCGTGGCCACCTCGCGCCGCAAGGTTCAGGGCCCGCCCTATTTTGACGCTGAACGCGCGCGGTCGCCGAATTTCGCGCTGATGGGCGTGTCCGTCCCGCCGGATCGCAAGCCGGGGTCGATTTCCTACCCCCCGGCAAATGGCAAACCAGATCCGAAATCCGATTTCCTGTTGACCAGCGCCGCCACGCTGGCCGGGACATCCGGCTTCATCAAGGCGATCAACGCTGATCTGGCGAAGGGGTCGCGCCAGCATCAGGAGGCTACGCTGTTTGTGCATGGCTTCAATACCAATTTTGCCGAAGGTCTGTATCGGTCGGCGCAGTTGCAGCATGATATGGACCGCAGCGGCACCACGGTGTTCTTTTCCTGGCCGTCGCAGGCACGCGCGCTGGACTATCTGGCCGATCAGGACAACGCGATGTTTTCGCGCGATGCGCTGGCCACAACGATTGACGCCATGGCGCGATCAAATGCCAAAAGACTTAACCTGGCGGCGCATTCGATGGGCACGCTGTTGCTGATGGACACGCTGCGCACGATGGCGCTGACCGGCCATGACCAGTTGTTTGCCAAGCTGAATGCGGTTGTGCTGATCTCTGCCGATCTGGATATTGACCTGTTCCGGCAAGAGGCGGCCCCGGTTGTTGCGCGCGGCGTTGATATCTTTGTGGTGACATCAGACCGCGACAAGGCGCTGCGGCTTTCGGCCTTGGTGCGGGGCAATCAAAAGCGGCTGGGCCTGTTGGACAACCCGGACGTTCTGGCGCCGGTTCAGGTGACGATGATCGACCTGAGCCAGGCTGGCGCAGACGGTGGCAACAGCCATTTCAAGGCGGGCACCTCACCAGCCATTCTGGCTTTTATCAACCAGTTGCAGGCCTCGGGCATCGATCTTCTGAATGCGCATAATCCCGGGCTGATTGCGAATTCGGTGGCCTTCGTGCAATCGGGCATGAACATCGTCCTGAAGCCGCTGGAATAAGGCCTGTCTGGTTTTCATAGATACATGCGGATCGAAATTCGCGGTCGCGCGCAGCGAAAGGCAGCGATTGTTGATTCGGTTATAACCAGACAGGCCTTGTCGCCCTACTGCTCGTCGCGATAGCGCGCCAGGACGGCCGCATTTGCCACCCGCAAGGTGCGGTATCCGGTTTCCAACCCGCCCTCGGTGGCAAGTTCGATGATGCAGCGGCGCAAGGTGGCCCGGGTCACGCCAACCAGCTTGGCCAGATTGTCCTGGGTGATTTCCACATTGGTATCCTGTTTGGTCAGCGCCAGCAAACGACGGCAGACACGGGCGCGCACCGTCAGCGCCAGCGACTCTGCCAGCAGGGTCATCGCCATGTTGACGTTTCGCGCGCTGAGTTCATAGAAGGACTGCCAGTATTGGGGATTTCTGCCCAGCATGCCGCCAACGTCCTGACTTGGAATGTGCAGCAGGCGTGTCGGCCCGGCAGCCTGCAGGCTGATCATCCGGGGCTTGCGGGACAGTTCGGCGGAATCGCCGATCCAGAAGCCGATTTCGGCGCGGTAGATCGTGACAGGTTCATCGGAAATCAGTGGAAAGCTGATATCCAGCCCGCCACTGGCCAGACCATAAAGTCCGTCAGATACGTCCCCCGCCTGATAGACGATCTGGCCATCGTCATAATCGCGCCAGCGCGCCACAGCCGCCACCCAATCGCGAAAAGGCCCGGGTTGCTCTGACAGCCAGCCGCGCGTGTCCAGAGGGGCAATGTCGATGGCTTTCTGTCTTAAACTGAGTCGAATGATACAATTCCCCAACTGGCCTGCTGCTAGTCTAAACACGGAACCGTGCCATCGCCAACAGTTTGCAGGAATTGACCTGCAACTTGCCGGTGTCCGTTGCGTCATGACAGGAGGAATGAGCGCATGAATTCAATCAAACAGTTTAAATCCTTGGCACAGACGGCTTTGGCCTTTGTTCTGTCCACTGGATTTGCTGCAGCCGAAGATACCAAGCCGAATATTCTGGTGATCTGGGGCGACGATATCGGTGGTTTTAACATTAGCGCCTATAACAACGGCATGATGGGCTACCGTACCCCCAATATCGACAGCATCGCCAAGGATGGCGCGCTGTTCACCGATTGGTATGGCCAGCAAAGCTGCACCGCCGGCCGGGCCGCCTTTATCACCGGCCAATCGCCGATTCGCACCGGCCTGACCAAGGTTGGCCTGCCCGGCGCGCCGGAAGGTATGAAGATCGAAGATCCAACCATCGCCACGATGCTGAAGCCTTTGGGCTATGTTACCGGGCAATTCGGCAAGAACCATCTGGGCGATGCCGATTCAACCCTGCCGACCAACAACGGCTTTGATGAGTTCTTCGGCAACCTCTATCACCTGAATGCCGAAGAAGAGCCCGAGAATATTGACTATCCGCAAAGCCCCGAGTTCAAAAAGATGTTCGGGCCGCGCGGCGTGATCCATTCCTGGGCCATGCCCGATGGTACGCAGAAGATCGAAGACACCGGCCCGCTGACCAAAGAGCGGATGGAAACGGTGGATGAAGAAACCATCGCTGCGGCGATTGGCTTCATGGACAAGGCGGTTGCCGATAAGAAGCCGTTCTATGTGTGGTGGAACTCGACCCGGATGCACATTTTCACGCATCTGAAACCGGCATCAGAGGGTGTCACTGGCCTGGGCATCTATGCCGACGGCATGGTAGAACATGACGGCATGGTTGGCCAACTGCTGGCCGAACTGGACAAGCTGGGCGTCGCCGACAACACCATCGTGATGTATTCCACCGACAACGGCGCGGAAACCTTCACTTGGCCGGATGGCGGCACCACGATGTTCCGCGGCGAAAAGAACACGCCCTGGGAAGGTGGCTACCGCGTGCCCACGGCGATCCGCTGGCCCGGTGTGATCAAGCCCGGCACGGTGATCAACGAGATCGCCGCGCATGAAGATATGATGCCGACGCTGCTGGCGGCTGCTGGCGATCCGACGGTGAAAGAGGATCTGCTGAAAGGCGTCACTATTGGTGATCGGTCGTACCATGTGCATCTGGACGGCTATGATCTTGCCCCCGCCCTGAAAGGCGAGGCGGAATGGCCGCGCAAAGAGTTCCTGTACTGGACGGATGACGGTTCGGTTGCTGCGCTGCGCTATGGCAACTGGAAGATCAGCTTCCTGGAGCAGAAGGCCGAAGGCCTGAAGGTCTGGCAAGAGCCCTTCACCGTGCTGCGTGCGCCGGTCATCACCAACCTGCGGATGGACCCGTTCGAACGCGCCCGGTCCGAGGATGCGATGGGCTACACCCGTTGGTATATGGAACGGATGTTCCTGATTGCCCCGGCAGGTGCCTATGTGGCGAATTGGCTGCAAAGCTTCAAAGACTTCCCGCCGCGCCAGAAACCGGGCAGCTTCAACCTGGACCGGGTGATGGAAACCGTGATGAACTCGAACGGCTGATCGCTGTCAGGCCGGTTGTTGCGGCCCGACCGGTCTGATGAGAAAAGCCTTTTGGGGCCTGGCGCAAGGCCGGGCCCCGATTTCTTGTGACAGGAGGTTTGGGATGAAGCTTGTACGACTGATCGCTATGATGATGGCCTTTGCCACGCCGATCTGGGCCGGAACCGATCCGCTGCCATCGTGGAATGACGGCGCGTCCAAAGCGGCCATCGTGGATTTCGTCAGCCATAGCGTTGATCCCGCCTCTGCCGGTTTCGTGCCGGTGCCGGACCGCATCGCGGTTTTCGACAATGACGGTACGCTGTGGTCGGAACAGCCGGTGTATTTCCAATTCTTCTTTGCGCTGGATCAGGCGCGCGCCAAAGCCGCCGCCGATCCTGCCTGGGCCAACACCCCCATCCTGCAGGCGGCAGCGACCGGCGATATGAAAACCATCATGGCCGGGGGCGAGGCCGCGTTGATCGAGATTGTCAGCGCCACCCATTCCGGCATGACGGTGGAACAGTTTACCGCCGAGGTCGCCAAGTGGATTGCCACCGCCAAGCATCCGCAAACCGGCCTGCCCTATACCGGCATGACCTTTCAGCCGATGATCGAACTGCTGGATTACTTGCGCGCCAATGATTACCAGACCTATATCGTTTCGGGGGGCGGGGTGGATTTCATGCGCGCTTTTGCCGAAACCGCCTATGGCATTCCGCCGCAAAACGTCGTCGGGTCGCTTGGCAAGGCCTCGGTCGTGATGGTCGATGGCAAGCCCGAAGTGATGAAAGACCCCGGCATCGCCTTTATTGACGACAAGGACGGCAAGCCGATCGGCATCGAACGCGCCATCGGCAAGCGGCCGGTGTTCACCGCAGGCAATTCAGACGGCGACCTTGCGATGCTGCAATGGACCTCTGCCGGAACCGGGCCGCGCTTTGGCATGATCGTGCATCACACCGATGCGGCGCGCGAATGGGCCTATGACCGCGACAGCCACATCGGCAAATTGGACAAGGCGCTGGACGCCGCCCCCGCCGCAGGATGGACGGTGGTGGATATGAAAACCGATTGGGCCAAGATCTGGACGGGTCAATAAACCGCCCGCCCCGTCGCGGGTCTGTCTTGGCAGCCTTATGGCAACGCTTTAGGCTGATCCAGCACTGCATTTCCCCGGAGGACGCCTTATGCCCATCGCCAAGCTGCTTGGCCCGCTGATCGCTGCGGTCGTCGCATTTGCAGCGGCACTTCCGGGGCTTGCCGAAACCGCGCCGGGCTTTGCGGGCAGCGCCACCTGCGCGGGGTGCCATGCCGAGGAAACCGCTGCCTGGACGCCCTCTGATCACGCCTGGGCGTTGAAAACACCGGATGCAAGCAGCGTTCTGGGCGATTTCAACGACGCAAGCTATACCGGCAAGGGCGTGACCACCCGGTTCTTCCGCGATGGCGACGCCTATATGGTGGAAACCGAAGGCCCGGATGGCAAGCCTGCGCAATACCAGATCCGCTATGCCGTGGGCGTGCGCCCGTTGCAGCAATATCTGGTGGAAACCGATGGCGGGCGGCTGCAAACGCTGGACATCGCCTGGGATACCGTGGCGGGCAAATGGTTCGATTTGTACCCCGATCAGCAGACGGCGGCGGGCGACGGGATGCATTGGTCTGGCAGTTACAAGAACTGGCAGGCGCGCTGTGCCGAATGCCACCAGACCGGCTTTGACAAGGGCTATGATCTCGCGACCAAGACCTATGAAACCCATTGGGCCGAACTGACCGTCACCTGCGAGGCCTGTCATGGCCCGGGGTCGGAACATGTGAAACTGGCAACGGATGCCAAGGCCAAGGGCATTACCGCGCCACTGCCGCCGATGCTGTCCTTTGGCCCCGGCCATCAGGCGGCAGAGATTTCCAGTTGCGGCAACTGCCATTCCCGCCGCGCGGCGTTTTCACAGCAAAGCGCGCCTGTGGGGGGGAATTTCGGTGATCACTACAGCCTGTCGTTGCTGACGCCCGATCTGTATTTCGCCGACGGCCAGCAGAATGCCGAGGTGTATATTCTGGGGTCGTTCCTGCAATCCAAGATGGCCGACAAGGGCGTGACCTGCTCTAACTGCCACGACCCGCATTCGGGCAAGCTGGTGGCCGAGGGCAATGCTGTCTGCACCCAATGCCACAGCGCGGCGGGCCGGGCGGAATTTCCCAGCCTTGCGCGCAAGACCTATGACAGCCCGGACCACACGCATCATGCGGCGGGAACCCGCGCCAGCGAATGCGTGAACTGCCATATGCCGGAACGCACCTATATGTCGGTCGATCCGCGCCGCGACCATTTCTTCCGCCGCCCCGATCCGCTGGCCGCCAAGGCCGCAGGTGCGCCGGATGTCTGCACCGGGTGCCACACCGACAAGACGCAAAACTGGGCCGCCGAACAGATCGCCGCCTGGGCACCGGGTTCGGATTATTCCTGGCAAGACCGCAGCGCGTTCATCGCCTTCACCTCTGGCAACCGTTCGCCCGAGGTGATGCAGGCGCTGGCCGATTACGCGATGGATACCAGCCACCCGGCGATTGTGCGCGCCACCGCCGTGCAGTTGTTGCGCGACACCGATGCGCAGCCGCTGAAAGACAGCCTGTCCAGCCTGACCCGTGATCCCAGCGATCTGGTGCGCGCCGCCGCGGTGGGGTTGCTGCGCCAGTCTGACCCGACGGCGCGTTATCTGCGGCTAAGCCCGCTGCTGTTGGACCCGTCGCGCGTGGTGCGCGATGCGGCCTCTGGCGAGTTGGGCTATTACGACCAGCCGCAGAATGCGGGCAGCGATCTGACCGCGCTGAAGGCCGGGATCACCGAATATCTGGCCGCGCGCAACGCCTTTGCCGATACGCCGGAAAGCCAGATGGCGATCGCGGGGCTTAGCCTGAGCATGCGGCAATGGGATGATGCCTTGGCCGCCTTTGCCGCCGCAGTTGGGTTGGACCCGCAGCTGGAACAGCCTTGGGTGATGCTGGTGCGGATCAAATCGGCGCTGAAAGACCCCGAGGGTGCCGCCGCGACGATGGCTACGGCATTGTCGCATTTGCCGGACAGTGGCGCGCTATGGGCCGAAAACGCCAACCTTGCGATGATCAAGGGCGATGCCAAGGCCGCGAGTGTCGCCTTGCAAAAGGTGGTGCAATTGCAACCCGGGAACGTCGATGCCTGGATGCAACTGTCGTCGATGGCGGTGCAGACCGGCGATATGGCGCTGGCGGCGCGGGCGGGTGACAATGCCGTGCAGCTTGCCCCCGGCTATGCCGAGGCCTATCTGACCTCTGCCATCGCGCATTACATGAGCGGCGATATGGCCGAAGCCAAACGCCGCACCCTGCGCGCGAAAGAGCTGAACCCGGGCCTGCAGATCCCGATTGAGCTGGAGGTTTTGCTGAAGCGCTAAGCCCGGTCGGGGGACATGCGTTTGAACACCTTGTCCATCGCCTCGTCCCATGCCGCAAGCGCACCGCGCGCGTCCAGCGTTGCCACCAGTGCCTCGGTTATGCCGCCGGGGGTGGTGACGCCTTTGGCGATCTGCTCAAGGCCCGCGTCGGCCTGCAACAACACTTCGGCATTGCCGCGAAAGGTTTCCGCCACCAGCCGACGCGCGGTTTCGGCTGGCAATCCCTGCGCCTGATACCAGCGCGCAAGGTGGCGCATGAGAAAGATCGACGCACCCGACATTGCGCCGAACACGGCTGCCGTTTCAAAGGCTTCGGCGCTGTCGAATTCATGCAAAGGGCCCAGCGTCTGCAGGAAGGCGGCCCAGGTGGGATTGCCGGGGTAAAGCAGGCAAGGCCCGGCGGAAAACGCATTGGCATAGCCCGGCATCATCGAACAATAGCCCTCTGCCGGGGCTACGGCGGCGCGCAGGGCGGCGATATTCGCCCCCGCCATCGCCGAACACACCGACTGCCGGGGCCGGAAGGTCAGCCCCCGCAGGATGGCCAACCCCTCCGCCGCAGGCAGGCAGACCAGCACCAGATCGCAGGCGTCCACCACCGGCTGATTGCTGGCGGCCACCGCACAGCCATAGGCCGAGGCCAGCCGCGCCGCCCGATCGGGCGAGCGGGGAGATAGCACAAAGTCGTAACCCGCCCCCTGCGCCCCCCGGATCAGATATTCCGCCAGCGAGCCTACGCCCAGAACGCCGATCCTCATGGCATTTCCTCCAACACCTCGGTCATGGCGGCGACGGTGGTGGCGATATCAGCCTCGGTATGCACCACCGAGGACAGCGAATGCAGCGTGGCCGAAGGGTTCATGTAAATGCCCTTGTCCATCAACCGCAGCGCGAAATCGCGGAACTTGGCGCGATCCACATGGCCGCAGAAATCGCGGTAATCCGTGACTTCATCCAGATCGGTAAAAAAGATCTGGAACATCGAATTCACCCCCTGCACCGCGATGCGGTGGCGGTTGGAGTGCTTGGCCAGCTTGCGGACCTCATCCGTCATCGCCTTGCCCAGGTTCTTGATGCGGCGGAACCCGGCCTGATCATCGGCGAGCATGGTTTGCAGCATGGTTTTTGTCACATGCAGCGCCAGCCGCCCGGCGTTGTGGGTGCCAAAGTGCAGCACCTTGCCCCATTCCAGCCCGGCCATCACATCGGCCCGCCCGCCGATCATCGCCATCGGCAAGCCACCCCCCAGCGCCTTGCCATAGGTGACGATATCGGGTGTCAGGCCATAAAGTTCCGCACAGCCACCTGCGGCCAGCCGGAAGCCGGTGACGGTTTCATCCAGATAGAACAGCGCGCCATATTCGCGGCAAAGCTCTTGCATCCGCAGCAGATAACCGGGCTTCGGCGGGATCACCCCCATGTTCGACATCACGCCTTCGGTGACAACACAGGCCGCCTCGCGCCCATGCAGCGCCATCACCCGTTCCAACGCCTCGACATCATTCCAGCGGCAAACGATGGTATCGGCCTGCGCCTCTGGCGGGATGCCAGACGAGTCGCAAATGCGGATCGGGTCGTTCGGATGTCCAAGGGCCGCAATCGGCATCGGGTTGGTGTTCAGCAAGATATTGTCGGCCCAGCCGTGGTAGTGGCCTTCAAACTTGATGATCTTGCGCCGCCCGGTGTGGCCGCGCGCAAGGCGGAAGGCGGCCATGCAGGCCTCGGTTCCGGTGTTGGCAAAGCGCACCTTGTCCACATGCGGCAACAGGCCGACAAGGATTTCGGCGACCTCAACCTCGACCTCCAATGCGGTGGCGAAATGCGTGCCGCGCGCCACTTCGCGGGTGACGGTTTCCACGATGGCGGGGTGGGCATGGCCCAAGGGCAGCGCGCCAAAGGCCATCATCCAGTCGATATATTCGCGCCCGTCCACATCATACAGCCGCGCCCCCGCGCCATGGCTCATATAGCGCGGCGCGCCGCCAAAGGTGGCCGGCCCGCGCGAGGCGGATGAGACACCCTCGACCAGCACCTTCATGCCGCGGTCAAACAAGGATTGGGATGTGTTGGTCATAGGCCCTCCGATATCTTTTGCCCGACTATCGCGCGGCCCTGCGGCGGGGCGCAACCCGAGCGCCGACCTCGCCGTGCCGCTTTCCGTGTAGGGTGGGCAATTTGCCCACCGCCCGGCAGGGCAAGGGTAAGGAAGGGAGAAACCGAAAAGCCGGTGCCGCCTCGGGGGGCATCGAGCCCCCGCTCGCCGGCTTTGGCGCGGGCGGAACCGGTGGTTTGAGGCGCGGGGCCGCGCCGGGTTGAACGGGCCTTGTG
>CAMFLG010000037.1 GCA_945957495.1 uncultured Pseudorhodobacter sp.
GGTCTCGTCTGCCAGATACTTTATCGCAGAAGTCAAAGAGACAAGGGTAGGGTTTTACCCCACCATCCCCACCCAACCGCCGCCCTGTGGTGGGTTGGAAACCCACCCTACGCCAATGCGATCAAACCGACTTCATCTTGTAATGCGGCGGCAGGCGCAGCCCGGCTTTCGTGACCTCGTCCTTCAATCTGTCGGACATGTAGAAGGTGGGACCTCTTAGCTTTCGCTCACACCACAGATGCGCATTGCCAATCTCGGCGGTCGCCATAGCCACCCCGGCATACTTAGCCTTGTCTTCTGCCCCACCGACCGATGCGGTATTGCCGGCAGAAACACGGACACATCCCGGATCGCTTTCTTCCAGCCGAAAGGCGTTCAGCCAGCGCCCGACCACCATCATGTAATGCGGAACCGGGTGCTCTACTCCCTTGGGCAGCAGCACCCGGATCGGGTTGAACTGATGCACGCCAGGCTCCAGCCGCTCGATGATATCCCGAAGGGGTTCAACCACCGCATGCATGCGGTTTGTAAACTTCACGATCGCAGCTTCGCGCTTGTAGACCCGCTCACAGACATACTCGGTGGGCCACTCATGCGGCTGAACCGGATCAAGCGGAGGATGATGCGGGCGGCGAACGCCCAATTCAGCGTGAAACTTATCGGTCACATCGAGCACGTAAGTGGTGAACACTCGGTACGGATTGCCGTCGCCATCCAGAGGCCGCTCGGACGTAAAACGTAGACCGGAGGATGCTTTGGGGTCAGGCCAGGCCGACGCTCTGCCTTGTAATGTGCCGCAAGAGCCTCCTCGTAGTTGAGAAATTCCCCACGGGGGGAAAATTCGTTGTACTCTGACGCAAACCTGACTGCCCAAACCATCTCAAGAACCCCTTTTCACGAAACTGCGGCATTCGACGATCTTGGCGCTGCACCTAACTCCCGCAGCGTCTCGTCGTCCACCAACCCTGCCACCATCGGATGCAACCGCAGGTTACCGCCCTTTGACACAGTTCTGCAGTTGGCAATCACCCGGCCTGTGGTCGTTTTGTCCGGCGCGATGACATTCGGTGAAGGTTTCGAGGATGAGAGCCAAGGCGGATTGGAGGGGGTGTGGGCGGTCATGCGGTTTGCTTTCAGGACAGGCGGGGGATGGTTCGGGCAGGATAGCCCCGAACCGGGCTTGCCCGCCACCCTTTGGTGATTGGCACGGGAAGGGGGCTGTTCGCGGGAGCGCCCCGTGGCGAGGGATTGTCTTGTTGTTTGGAAACAAGGGGATGGCTGTGAAAATTGGGGCAAAGAGGTGCGTGGAATCACGCACCCTGCGCCTGAACATGCATCTGAAATTGATAATCATTTGCATTTATATTCAAAGGCTTGCGTGATGGGCTTGCGGCTGTTACAGCGCGCGCAACACTCAGAACCCAGAGGCCGGTATGTCTGTTGTCATGAAACTGGCCTTTGGCAGCATTGTCGTTGGCATCGTCGTTCTGGGACTGAAGCTGTTGTCCTGGCAGATGACGGGTTCGATTGCCCTCTTGTCGGACGCGCTGGAAAGCACGGTGAATGTGGCGACGGCCATTGCGGCGCTGGTTGCGATCCGGGTCGCGGCCTTGCCTGCCGATGCCAACCACCCCTATGGCCATCACAAGGCAGAGTTTTTCAGTGCTATTCTGGAAGGCGTGATGATCATCATCGCGGCCATTCTGATCCTGCATCAGTCCTATCTGGGCCTGATGACGCCCAAGAAACTGGATGCGCCGCTGTCGGGGCTGATGGTGAACGGCCTGGCCAGTGTGATCAACGCGGTCTGGTGCTGGGTGTTGATTTCCTACGGGCGCAGGCTGCGGTCGCCCGCGCTGGTGGCGGATGGGCGGCATCTGCTGTCGGATGTGGTGTCTTCGGTGGGCGTCACATTTGGCGTGCTGATCGCTATTTCAACCGGCTGGGCGATTCTTGACCCGCTGATGGCGGGGCTGGTGGCGCTGAACATCCTGTGGTCGGGGTGGAAGGTGATGATGGAATCGATGAGCGGGCTGCTGGACGAATCCGTGCCCGATGCCACGCTGGCGGAAGTGCGCGAGATCATCTCGGTAGAGGCGGTTGGCGCGGTTGAGGCGCATGATCTGCGCACCCGCCACGCCGGTATTGCCACCTTCATCGAGTTTCATCTGGTGGTGCCGGGCGATCTGACGGTGACGGCGGCGCATGAGATGTGCGACAGGATCGAAGCGGTGCTGAAGGCGCGCATTTCTGGCAGCGTGGTGACGATCCATGTCGAGCCGGAACACAAGGCCAAGCACAGCGGCATCATCGTGCTGTGATGCGCATTTGATCGCATTCCTGACAGCATTTTTCATCTGACTTGGCCCGCGCCCTGCGTTAGAAACTGGGAAAATAGCCGCGTTTCAGGAGACCAGACGATGTTGATTTCCCGCCGTTCCGTGCTGTCGCTGTCCATCGCAGCATTGGCCACGCCCGCCCTGATCCGCCCCGGTTTCGCCGCAAGCTGCACCTCTTACGCCAGTCTGGAGCGCGGGATTGTCTTTAAGCGCAAGGATGGCACCCGGGGGCTGGCGCGGCGCGAAAGCGATGGGTCGGTGGTGATCGACTATGTGAACAATCAGGGCGACCGGACCGACCGGCGCACGGTTGTGAAGGGTGTGTTCGAGACCCGGCGCATCTACAGTGACAGCGAATTTCCGGTGGTCGGGTCGGCGCCGCCAGAGTTTACCTGGAAATACAGCCCCAAGCCGGTGGAGCCCGAGGCGGGCGGCAGTTGGTCTGGCAAAGTGAACGAGTTGCGCGATGATGTCGGCTATGGCGCCTATATGAAGGAAATCCACAGCCGCAGCAGAACGACCTGGAAAGCGACTTATAGCTTTCTGCAGACGGGCGAGGCGAATTTTTCCGGCTGCCATTACATGACCTTGCCGGTTGAGGCGGTGTTCACCGGCGAACAGGGCACGCGTACGCAACGCTGGATCTATTTCCCGCAGTTGGGCTTTGGGATCGAGACGAAGCGCGACGGGGTGGGCAATGGCATCACTTCGATGCAGGCGGCCTGATCAGGCGGCATCTGGCGCAGGCGCGGACAGAATCCAACGTTTGTCCTGTTCCAGAATGGCCGTCATCGCGGCGCGGGCGGCGGGTGGGTCGCCATGGCCCACCGCATCGGCAAGCGCCTGATAATGCGGCTCTTTTTCGGACGAAAACTCTGTCAGCCCCGCCGTCAGGCGTGGCGCAATAGCCTGGACCACGCCAAATTCAACAAGGGCAGAGGCCGCACGCAGGAACGGGTTCTGCGTGGCCTCGCACAGGATGCGGTGAAATTCGAATTCGGCCAGCGCATAGGGTTCGGGCATGGTGGCGGACTGGCTGCGCTGATTTTGCCAATAGACCAGCATGCGCAACTGTTCGGCGCTGCGCCGTTGCGCGGCAAGGCCTGCGGTTTGCAATTCGATCGTGTCGCGCAATTCGACAAAGCTGGTCAGAAAGGCGGTGTCGGGGCCGGATTCCTGAATCCAGCCCAGCACCTGCCGGTCAAACAGGTTCCAGCGGTTGCGCGGCAGAACGCGGGTGCCGACCTTGGCGCGCGCCTCGACCAAACCCTTCGCCTCTAGCGTTTTCAGCGCCTCGCGCAGCACGGTGCGCGAGACGCCATAGGCATCCATCATTTCCGCATCATTGGGCAGGATCGACCCCACCGCCTGCCGCCCCGAGGCGATGGCAAGGCCAACCTCGGTGATCACATAGGAATGGTAGTTCTTCGCGCTTTGCCGCCCGGAGAGCGTGCGTACCAAGCTCCCGGGTTCGCTCATGTCATGTTTTCCAAAAAACATTCCTGGTCGGTGTTGAAGCCGAGAACACCAGCCGTTGCAACAGGATGAACATAAACAATAGCGCGCCGATGACAATCTTCGTCCACCAGGAGGACAGGGTGCCGTCAAACACGATGTAGGTTTGCACAAGGCCCTGTAGCATGACTCCGATGAAGGTGCCCGCGACAAAGCCGTAGCCGCCGGTCAACAGGGTGCCGCCGATGACGACGGCAGCGATGGCGTCCAACTCGACCCCCAGCGCGGACAGCGAATAGCCGGCAGAAGTGTAAAGCGAAAACACGATGCCTGCGAGGCCGGCAAGGGTAGAGGAGAGCGTGTAGATCAGGATGGTGGTGCGCGCGACGGGCACGCCCATCAGCGCGGCAGAGGTTTCGTTGCCGCCCAGCGCATAGACATAAGAGCCGAAACGGGTGCGGTGGGCCAGGATGATACCTGCGGCAAAGACCGCCAGCATGATCATGGCGATGATGGTCAGCCGCCCGCCGCCGGGCAGCAGGATGTAGCTTTTCGAGATGCTGGTATACAGGTCGTGCTTGATGCCGATGCTGTCGGGCGACAAGACCGAGGCGCCGCCGCGCGCCAGAAACATCCCCGCAAGCGTGACGATGAAGGCGGGCACCTTCAGATAGTGGATGGCCGCCCCCATCACCGCGCCGAAGGCGGCGGCGATGATCAGCGATATGGCGAAGGCTGCAAATGGGTGCAGGCCGACCCACATGATCAGGATGGCGTTCAGCACGGTGGTAAAGCCGATCACCGCCCCCACCGACAGATCAATCCCGCCCGAGATGATCACAAAGGTCATGCCGACAGCGGCGATGCCTAGAAAGGCGTTGTCGGTCAGAAGGTTGCCGATCACGCGGGTGGACAGCATGTTCGGGAATTGCAGGATGGCCGCCATATAGGCCAGGATGAAAATGGCCGTGGTGGCCACAAGCGGGCGCAGCGCGCGGTTCATAGCGGTTTCCTTTTCGGCCCGCGGACGGGCAGGGCAGTGGTGCGGGCGCTGACCCATTGGCTGACCAGGGGCGATTGCAGCACAAGGATCAGGATGATGACGCCGGATTTCACCACGAGGTTGAATTCGGGCGAGAAGCCGGAAATCAGGATGCCGGTGTTCATTGCCTGAATGATCAGCGCGCCGACCACTGACATCGGGATGGAAAACCGCCCGCCCAGCAGAGAGGTGCCGCCGATGACCACGGCCAGAATGGCGTCAAGTTCCAGCCACAGGCCCGCGTTGTTGGCATCCGCGCCGCGAATGTCGCCTGCGACGATCAGGCCGGCGGTGGCAGCGCAAAAGCCGCAGAAGGTGTAGACGACCAGCAGCAGCACGCCGCTGGATATACCTGCAAAGCGCGCGGCAGAGCGGTTTACGCCAACCGCCTCGATCAAGAGACCAAGCGCGGTGCGGCGCACGGCGAGGGTGGCCAGCAGCATCAGGCAGACGGCGATGACCACGGGCATCGGCATGCCCAGAAACGCGCCGGTGCCGATAAAGATCAGAACCGGGTCCGAGAAGGTGACGATGGAGCCTTCGGTCACAAGCTGTGCCAGACCGCGCCCGGCGACCATCAGCACCAGTGTGGCGATGATCGGCTGAATTTCCAGATACGTCACCAGCACGCCGTTCCACAGCCCGCAAAGCAGCCCGACGGCAAGGGCGGCGGCAACCGCCACAATCGCCGGGCTGCCGGATGTGACCATTACCGCGGCAACGGCGCCCGCGATGGCCATGACGGCGCCGACCGACAGGTCAACGCCTTTTGTGGCGATCACGGCTGTCATGCCGATGGCAAGGATGGCCACGGGCGCACCGCGGTTCAACACGTCGATGACGCTGCCGAACAGGCGGCCATCCTGCCAGGTGATGTCGAAAAAGCCGGGAAAGAGCAGCCAGTTGATGAACAGCACCGCAGCAAGCGCGGCGAATTGCGGGCGCAGCAGGGCACCCTTCCAGTTCAGGCGTTTCATGCGGTTCCTCCGGTGGCGGCGGTGTTTTCGGCGATGGCTGCCACGATCACCGAGGGGGCTATATCAGCGCCGTGCAGTTCGGCCACCATGGCGCGGTCACGCATCACCACGACGCGGTTGGAATAGGCCACCACCTCGTCCAGTTCGGACGAGATCACCAGCAGGGCCAGCCCCTCTTCGCGCAGGCGGTTGATGGTGCGGACAATTTCCGCATGGGCACCCACGTCGATGCCGCGCGTCGGTTCGTCCAGGATCAGGAAGGACGGGTCGATGGCCAGCCAGCGGGCGAGGATCACCTTTTGCTGGTTGCCGCCGGACAAGAGTTTTACCGGCATATCGTGGTTGGCGGCGCGGATATCCAAGGCTTCGGCATAGCGGCCCGCGACCTCGATCTGTTCGTCGTGGTTCAGGGCGCGGAACCAGCCGAGTTTGGCCTGCAGCGCGATGATGATGTTTTCGCGCACGGACAGATCGGCAAAGATGCCGTCCAGTTTGCGGTCCTCCGGGCAGAAGCCAAAGCCTGCGGCGACGGCCTGCGCGGGGTTGCGGATGCTGACGGATTTGCCGCCGACGGTGACTTCGCCGCTGTCGGCGGGATCTACGCCGAACATCAGCCGGGCCATTTCGGTACGGCCCGATCCCAGAAGCCCTGCCACGCCGACAACTTCGCCCTCATGCAAGGACAGGCTGAAGGGGGCGACGCGGCCAGCGCGGCCCATAGATTTGAATTCCACCTGCTTGGGGCCTTGCACTGATTCCGCCGCACCAACGACCTGCTGATGAAAGGCCAGATCCTTGCCCAGCATCATCCGCACGACATCGGTGGCGCTCACTTGGTTCAGATCCTTGGTGCCAACCAACTGGCCGTTGCGCAGGATGGTGATGCGGTCAGAAATGGCAAAGACCTGATCCAGAAAATGCGTGATGAAGATGATGCCAAGGCCGCGCGCCTTGAGGCGTTCGACCACCTCGAACATCTTTTTCACTTCGTTGTGGTCCAGGCTGGCGGTGGGTTCATCCAGCACCAGCACCTTGCCCGACAGCATCACCGCGCGGGCGATTGCAACGATCTGCTGCACGGCGACCGAATAGCTGCCAAGTTCGGCTTTCACATCAATTTCAAGGCCATAGGTGGCCAGCAATTCGCGTGCCTGCGCATAGATCTGCTTGCGCTGCACGATGCCAAAGCGGGTGGGCTGATGGCCCAGAAACAGGTTTTCAGCGACCGAGCGGTTGGGCAGCAGATTAACCTCTTGGTACACCGTGCCGATGCCATGGCTTTGCGCGTGCAAGGGGTCGGTGAACTGCACCGGCGCGCCATCCAGCAGCACCTCGCCGCCGTCGGGTTGGTAGGCCCCGGTCAAAATCTTGATCAATGTGGATTTTCCGGCGCCGTTTTCGCCCAAGAGGGCATGAACCTCGCCTGCGCGGACCTCGAAATCCACCGAGTCCAATGCGCGGTGCTGTCCGAAGACCTTGACGATCCCGCGCGCCTGCACCACCGGCCTTGCTGTGTCGGCCATGCCGTGCCCTCCCTGTTCCTGCCTGCCAGTCTTCGGCTTTGATCCAGTGTTCTGCTTTATTGCGGATAAAGCAATTCCGTCGGCCGGGTCGCCCCGGCCGACGGTGCTTTCGCACGGGAGATTAGTAGCCCAGACCTTTGCGACGGTCATATTCGCCCTGCGGATCGTCGGCAGGGGTGTAGAGCTTGGATTCGGTGATGATGAACTTCGGCGGGATGGTGCCGTTGTTCAGGTAGGCGTCCAGCGCGGCAAAGGCCGGGCCAGCCATGTTCGGCGTCAACTCGACGCTGGCGTTCGCCTCGCCCGCCACCATGGCCGAGAAGATATCCGGCACGCTGTCGATCGAGACAACAAGGATGTCGGTGCCGGGTTTCAGCCCTGCGTCCTTGATCGCCTGAATGGCGCCAACGGCCATGTCGTCGTTGTGGGCGTAGACTGCGCAGATGTCTTTGCCGCCGTTTTCGGCCTTGATGAAGCCTTCCATCACCTCTTTGCCTTTGGAGCGGGTGAATTCGCCGGTCTGGCTGCGGACGATGGTGATGGTGGGAACGGCGGCAACCGCCTCGTCAAAGCCCTTCTTGCGGTTGATGGCGGGCGAAGAGCCGACGGTGCCTTCGATTTCCACCACTTTGCAAGGTTTGTCCCCGACCGTGCTGATCAGCCACTGACCGGCGACGGCGCCTTCCTTGACCTGATCCGAGGCCACGGAGGTGAGGTACAGATCTTCGGGCGCGTCAACGCCGCGGTCGAGCAGGACGACCGGGATGTTGGCTTCTTTCGCCTCGGTCAACACTTCGTCCCAGCCGGTGGCGACGACCGGGGCGATCAGGATGGCGTCAACGCCCTGGGCGATGAAACCACGGATCGCCTTGATCTGGTTTTCCTGCTTCTGCTGCGCGTCGGCGAATTTCAGGTCGATCCCCAATTCGGCGGCTTCGGCCTTGGTGACCGAGGTTTCAGCCGCCCGCCAGCCCGATTCAGACCCGATTTGCGAGAAGCCGATGACTTTGCCCTGCAGGCCGTCTGCATAGGCTGCAGAAGACAAAAGGGCACCCATGCCCGCGACAAGCGCGAACTTCTTGATGATGTTCATGTTTCCTCCCTAGGATTTCTGAGCCGGTGTCTCCACTCACCTGCCTGTGATAACGCTAGCAAAAGTATTACTATATGTAAAATGCTAATCTGAGGTGGGGACGTTTGTTATAATCTCGTTAAGTCATTGTTTATAAATTGTATTTTTAGTTGCCCGCAAATGCTGCAGTGCGGCGTATGTGCGCCGCAGCGCAGAGCGGCGCAGAGTCGGGGCGCAGAATTGAGCAAAGAATCAGGCCCCATGTCGGCATTTGTCATGTGCGCGGCGGGCGCGTGCGGGCTAAACTTGCGCTGCATTCAACGCATGAGGAGCGGTTATGCTGCGGTTGGTTCTGGGGATTTGCGTGGGCCTGTTGCCGGTGGTGGGCTATGCCGGATGTGTGACGCAGGACACATTGGACAAGGGCGTGGTTTTCAAGCGCGCCGATGGCCGGTCGGGGATGGTCAGGCGCGAAGATGGCGGCATCTTTATCGACTATGCGACGGGGTCGGGTTACTGGACGGATGAACGGCAGACCCAGTTGGGCATCTATGAAACGGGCGCCCGGATGTATCTGAGCGACGAGGAGACGATGGGCGGCGGCGATAGGGTGCTGACGTGGGAGTTTCGTGGCAAGCCGGTGGTGCCCCGCGCGGGCGACAGTTGGAAAACGAAGATTTCGGAATATGTGGTGCAATACAACTCTTCCGAGGTGGGCTATTACGACACCAAGGACAAGCTGGAGGCGGTTTATGCCTTTTTGTCGGAAAAGACGGTGACGCTGTCGAAATGCGAATATCGCGTGATCCCGGTGGAGGCGACCTTTGTGGGCAAGGCGGGCGGGTTCACCCAGCGGTGGCTGTATTTCGCCGATCTGGGCTTTGGTCTGGAAACCCGGCGCGGCACCGGTGAGAACGGTTTGCTGGCATTCAAGCCTGCCGGGTAGGGCGCCAGGTGGGCTGGATGTGTGCTGCGATGCGCAGATGCGGTGCGGGTCGGCGGATCAGGGCTTCGGCCACGGCGAGGTTGATCACCCAGGCCGAAATCATCATCACGGCGCGCGGGCCTTCGCCGGGTTGACCGATCAGCAGGTAATAGGGCAGGTGGGTGAACACCTGCGTGCCTGCCGCCATGCCGATGGCATAGCCGCGCAGCATCCAGGCGCGGTGGGCGGCGACCCTGCCGCGCAGGATGCTGGTGACGCCCAGCACCAGTGACAGCGCCATGCCCGCGCCAAAGATCAGCCGCGCCAGATAGACCGCAACGCCATCGGCATTGGCCCAAGGGTAGGTCAGCGTCATCCACATGCCCGACAGCGCCGCCAGCAGCCCGGCGGGCACCACAAACCGGCCCGCGATGCGGTGCCAGCGGTTGCGGCGGCGCAGGGACGGGGCGAATTGCAGGGCGCCCAGCATCCCGAACAGGGTGGCGCCGAGGATGTGCAACACCACGGGCAGGGGGGCCGCGAAGAACCGCGCCGATGCGGCGCTGGGCTGACCGGTGGAAAGATCGGCAAGCCGGGCGATCCCGGCCAGACTGGGCACCAACGCCAGCAGGATCAGGGCGGCGGGGATCAGGATATTTGCGCGTTTTGGGGTCAGGGTCATCATAGCCTCCGGGTTGAGACGGGTTTACATATGCGCATATGCAAAAGAAATTGCGGAAATCTGGCTCACGCTTATACAAATATGCATGAATGATGCAGCGGCACCCTTTGACTGGAATCAGGCCCGCGCCTTTTTGGCGACGGCAGAGGCGGGTAGCCTTTCCCGGGCCGCGCGGCAGTTGCGGCTGACGCAGCCCACGTTGTCACGTCAGGTGGCGGCGCTGGAGGCGGAACTGGGCGTGGGGCTGTTTGACCGGCTGGGCAAGTCACTGGTCCTGACGCCAGCGGGGCGGGATTTGCTGAACCATTTCCGCGATATGGGGGATGCGGCGGGGCGGGTCGCACTGGCCGCCGCCGGGCATTCGCAGGCGGTTGCCGGGCGCGTCAGCCTGACTTGCAGCGATGTCTTTGCCGCCTATGTGCTGACGCCGCTGTTGCCGGACTTGCGCGATCTGGCGCCGGGGATCGAGATTGAGATCATCGCCGCGAATGATGTGCGTGATTTGCAGCGGCGCGAGGCGGATATTGCCATCCGCCATCTGCGCCCGGTGCAGCCAGAACTGATCGGGCGGCAGGTGGCGACCTGGCGGGCGCGGCTTTATGCCGAACGGGGGTATCTGGCGCGGCGGGGGCGTCCGGCGCAGGCCAGTGATCTGGCCGATATGGATTTCATCGGCTTTGCCCCGGTTGAACGGCTGGTGCAGACGCTGGTGGGCTTTGGCCTGCCGGTCAGTCTGGGCAATTTCCGCCACACCACCGACAATGGCATCGTGGTGGCGGAAATGGCGCGGCGAGGTCTGGGCATCGCGGTGATCCCGGACGCGCTTGCGCCCTTGTTGCCCGAACTTGACGCGGTGCTGCCAGATTGGCCGGGCATTCCGGTGCCGCTGTGGCTGGTCAGTCACCGCGAGGTTTTGACAAGTCGGCGCATCCGGATTGTTTACGACTTTCTGGCCGAGGCGTTGACGCGGAATCCGCGCGGGCAAAACGCGCGCCCTTGAGTTTGCGTCTGCGCCCGCCTACACCTTGAGCAAAGGCAAAAAGGATGGTTCCCCATGCGGATTCACAGTGATCTGGCCGATACGATCGGCAACACCCCGCTATTGAAATTGAAGCGCGCGTCTGAATTGACGGGCTGCACCATCCTGGGCAAGTGCGAATTTCTGAACCCCGGCCAATCGGTGAAAGACCGCGCGGCGCTGTACATGATCCGCGATGCGGTGGCCAAAGGGCAACTGAAACCGGGCGGCACGATTGTCGAAGGCACGGCGGGCAATACCGGCATCGGACTGGCGCTGGTGGGGGCCTCGATGGGGTTTCGCACGGTGATCGTTATTCCTGAAACGCAAAGCCAGGAAAAGAAGGACATGCTGCGGCTGGCCGGGGCGGAGCTGGTGCAGGTTCCGGCGGCGCCTTACAAGAACCCGAACAACTATGTGCGCTATTCTGGCCGTCTGGCCGAGGCTTTGGCGCGGACCGAACCGAATGGCGCGATCTGGGCCAATCAGTTTGACAATGTGGCGAACCGTCAGGCGCATATCGAAACCACCGGGCCGGAGATTTGGGAGCAAACCGGCGGCAAGGTCGATGGTTTCATCTGCGCGGTGGGGTCGGGGGGAACGCTGGCAGGCGTGGGCATGGCCCTGCAGCCCAAGGGCGTGAAGGTCGGTCTGGCCGACCCCGAGGGTGCGGCGCTGCATGCCTATTACACCACCGGCAAGTTTGATGCGCCCGGATCGTCGATCACCGAAGGCATCGGGCAGGGGCGGATCACGGCGAACCTTGAAGGCTTCACCCCTGATTTCAGCTATCGCATCCCGGATGCCGAGGCGCTGCCCCTGTGCTTTGAGATGCTGGAAGAAGAGGGCATCTGCCTTGGCGGATCGTCGGGCATCAATATCGCTGGCGCGGTGCGGATGGCGCGCGAGATGGGGCCTGGGCATACGATCGTGACCATCCTGTGCGATTACGGCAACCGCTATCAGTCCAAGCTGTTCAACCCGGCCTTCCTGAAGGAAAAGGGCCTGCCGGTGCCGCGCTGGCTGGATCGTGCGCCCAGCGCGATCCCGACGGTGTTCGAGGACGCATGACCGGGCAGCGGCGCGGGCCGATGGGGTGGCTGCGGGCCGGGCTGTTGGCCCTGACGCTTGCCCTGCCCCTGCCGGGGCTGGCGCAGACCATTCTGGACGGGCCGACGCGGCAGGTGGACAGCACCGGCGCGCTGTTGCCCCGGGTGGGGACATCGGTTGTCACCAAATCCGAGGCACTGCTTGGCCCGGTGAACGGCGGCGCGGCCCCGCAGGCCAGCGCATCGAACCCCAGTGCGCCGAACTATGACGACTGGGTGAAGCTGGCCGACCGGGCAGAGGCCGATCTGCTGAAAGAGGATATCAGCTCTGTCTCGCTGGAAAGTACGCGGGCGCTGCTGGTGGAATGGCGCGAGGCGCTGTCGGGGGCAGAGAATTATAACGCCACCCGCATCAGCACGGTGCGCAGCCAGATCGCGGCGTTGGGCCCGGTTCCCGAAGAGGGCCATGAAGAGGCGCCCGAAATCGCCAAGCGGCGGGCGCAGTTGAATGACCAGTTGGCCAAATTGCAGGCCCCGGCGCTGGAGGCGGATGAGGCCTATAAGCGGGCCGTGGGCCTGATCAGCGAAATCGACCGGGTGCTGCGGGCGCGGCAGGCGGATGAGCTGTTGCGGCTGTGGCCGACACCGGCGAACCCGGCGAACTGGTCTGAAGGCTTTTCGGCGCTGAAAAACACCGGCCAGATGATCTATTCCGAGGCCAAGCAACGTTGGAACAGCCCGGCGGCGCGGGCCACGCTGGCCGACAAGCTGCCGATGGTGGTTGTGCTGCTTGCGCTGGCCGTGCTGATCCTGTGGCGCGGGCG
>CAMFLG010000038.1 GCA_945957495.1 uncultured Pseudorhodobacter sp.
GGCGTCAGCTTATGCACCCTTTGGTCGATCATGTTCACCACCAGCGCCTTGGCGATCACCTCTCCGGCCGCATCCCGGCCCGCCTTTGGCGCCTGTGCCGCGAAATGCTGGGTCAGCACAAACGGCGCACGCAGGTTGCTTTCCAGATGCCGGTCCCAGCTTTTGCGCGTCGCGGTCTGGATGGTGTCGTATTCAAAGATCGAGGCGTTGTTGACCAGCACCGTCAGCGGCCCGCCCAGCCCCTGCACCGCGCGTTCGACCAGCTTTTCCACCTGCGCCTCGATCAGCAGATCGGCGCGCAGCGTCACTGCGCGGCGACCCATCGCGGTGATCTCGGCGGCAACCGCCTCGGCCTCTTTGCGCGAGGCGGCGAAATGCACCGCCACGTCATAGCCACGCTGCGCCAGATACAGCGCCATCGCCCGACCCAGCCGCTTGCCCGCCCCTGTCACCAAAGCCCGCATCGTCATCCTTTCCTGCAATCGCAGCCCTTGCTGCCGATGATGAACCGGCCACAGCGCGGGCAGGTCTTGGGCTTGGACGGGCGCAACCGCCGCCGCACCGATCCGGGGAACAGCGCGTTGCCCAACATGCCGATGACCAACATCACCAACAGGAAAACGATCACCGCCTTGATCATCCTATAGCCCGTAGCGCGCCCAAAGCGCGCGCTCCTCTACCGCGCTCAGCGCATCTTCGGCCAGCGAAATCCCGAACCGGCTCAGCAGTCCGCGCTTGATCCCCAAGGGCAACAGCCGCACCTTGTCGCCGTATAGCGCCTTCAGCTTGGGCACCAGATGTGCCACGCCATCGGCGAGCCCCAGATCCACCGCCTGCTGTCCCACCCAGACATCCGCGTTGAACAGGTCCGCCTCGGCCAACCGGTTGCCCCGCCGCGCCTTCACATGCGCGATAAAGGCCGCGTGGATCGGCGCCTGAATGGCTTTAAGCCGCTCTACATCCTCGGGCTTTTGCGGCAGGAACGGATCGGCAAAGCTTTTCGATTTGCCCGCCGTCACCACGCGCCGCTCCACCCCTTGCCGCGCCATCAGTTCGGGAAAGCCGAACGAGGCGAAAATCACCCCGATGGAGCCGACAAGCGACGACTCATCCACCCAGATCTGATCGCCCGCACAGGCCAGCCAATAGCCGCCCGACGCCGCCACATCCTCGACAAAGGCATGAACCTGAACGCCTTTTTCCGCCGCCAACCGCCGGATGCGCGCGGCGATCAGGCTGGATTGCACCGGCGATCCGCCCGGCGAATTGATCACCAGCGCCACCGCCGCAGGTTTCATCCGGAAGGCTTTCTCGATGATCGGCGCCAATCCGGCATCGGTCAGGCTGTTGCGTCCGGTGCCAATGGCACCAGACAGCCGGATCACCGGCACCACGGGGGGCTTCTTCAAGAAAGGGATAAAGCGCTTCATCCGGTCAAACTACGCACTTGCCCGCGCCGACACAACGCCCGCCCGCCATCTTGGCCCAAATACTCCTGCCCAAGGCGGCACCCGCGCCACGCCAGCCTTGCAAGCGGCCCCATTCCCCGCCACCCTGCCCGGCATGATCGACAAGCTGGAAATGTTCATCGCCCTTGCCAACGAACGCCACTTTGGCCGCGCGGCAGAGGTGTGCCGCGTCACCCAACCCAGCCTGTCCTCGGCGATCCGGCAGTTAGAGGATCAACTGGGCGTGCAACTGGTGTTTCGCGGCTCGCGGTTTCAGGGCCTGACGCCGGAAGGCCAGCGCGTGCTGGACTGGGCGCGCCGCATCGTTGGCGACATGCGCGCGCTGAAGGATGAAATGCGCACGGTGCATGCCGGGCTGTCGGGCAACCTGCGCATCGGCGTGATCCCCACCGCCCTGCCGATGGTGGCCGGGCTGACCGCGCCTTTCACCGCGCGCCACCCGAACATGCGCGTCACCATCCTGTCGCGCACCTCTGCCGAGATTCTGGCCGGCATCGAAAGTCTGGAACTGGATGCGGGCATTACCTATCTGGACAACGAACCCTTGGGCCGCGTCGCGCAAGTGCCTTTGTATACTGAATTTTATCGCTTTCTCTGCGCCCCCGGCACGGCCCTTGCGGACCGTGTGCAGATTTCATGGTCGGAACTGGCGCATGAACCCCTGTGCCTGCTGACCGCCGACATGCAGAACCGCCGCATCGTCAACCTGCATCTGGCCGAGGTTGGCGCGCGCATTTCGCCCACGGTTGAATCCAATTCCACCATCGCGCTGGTGGCGCATGTGCAAACCGGGAAATGGGCCTCTGTCGTGCCGATGAAACTGGCAGAGATGTTTACCGCGCAGGGTCTGGTCGCCATCCCGATTGTCGAACCAGAGGCCGAACATCTGGTCGGCCTGATCACCGCAAAGCGTGATCCGCAAACCCCGGTGCTTCAGGCCCTGATGGAAGAGGCGGCGCGGTTGGGCAATCGTCTGCGTTGATAGATTTTGCCTATTGAATGACGATATAACGATATTGATTTTCATATCGAACAGGGTATCACCGCCCCACGCTAGCAAAGGGCCCGCCATGCTTGATTCCGTCGAAATCACCACTCGGGTTGGGGAAATCCTCAACGCTCACAAGGGGATGGAGGGGCCGCTTTTGCCGATCCTTCACGCCATTCAGGCCGATTTCGGCTATGTTCCGCAGGCGGCGCTGCCGATCATCGCCCAGGATCTGAACCTTTCCCGCGCCGAGGTGCATGGCGTGATGAGCTTTTACCACGATTTCCGCGAAAATCCGGCCGGAAACCATGTGCTGAAACTTTGCCGCGCCGAAAGCTGTCAGTCGATGGGCGCAGACCGGGTTGCCGCCCACGCGCAAAAGGCTTTGGGCATCGAATGGCACGAAACCACCAAGGACGGGCAAATCACGCTGGAGCCGGTGTTCTGCCTTGGCCTTTGCGCCTGCGGCCCCGCCGCGCTGCTGGATGGCAAACTGGTCGGTCGGGTCGATGAAGCCCGCATTGATGCGATGATCGGGGGGCTGAAATGAAGATTTACCTGCCGCTGGACAGCGCCGCCGTCGCCCTTGGCGCCGATGAGATTGCCGAAGCCCTGCACGTTCATGCGCGTGCCAAAGGGGTTGACCTGACGCTGGTGCGCAACGGCTCGCGCGGGATGGTCTGGCTGGAACCGATGGCCGAGGTGGAAACCCCCGCCGGTCGCATGGCCTTTGGCCCGCTGACCCTGTCGGACGTGCCCGCCCTGTTCGGCGATCTGGCCGCGCACCCCAAGGCGCTTGGCCTGACCGACGATCTGCCCTGGCTGCGCGCGCAAACCCGGCTGACCTTTGCCCGCGTTGGCGTGATCGACCCGCTTTCCCTGAATGATTACAAGGCCCACGGCGGGCTTGCGGGCCTGACCCGCGCGCTGACAATGGACATGCCCGCCATCGTCGCCGAAGTCACCAACTCTGGCCTGCGCGGTCGCGGTGGCGCAGGCTTCCCCACCGGCACCAAGTGGAAAACCGTGTCCGAGGCGAAGGCGGATCAGAAATACATCGTGTGCAACGCCGATGAAGGCGACAGCGCCACCTTTGCCGACCGTATGCTGATGGAAGGCGACCCCTTCACCCTGATCGAGGGCATGGCGATTGCGGGCCTCGCCACCGGGGCCACCAAGGGATATGTGTATATTCGTTCAGAATACCCCATCGCCATCGCGGTGATGCAAAAGGCCGTGCAGATCGCCCGGGCCGAGGGCGTGCTGGGCGCATCAGTCATGGGGTCGGGCCGCGCATTCGACATGGACATCCGTGTCGGCGCCGGGGCCTATGTCTGCGGCGAGGAAACCAGCCTGCTGAACAGTCTGGAAGGCAAACGTGGTGTCGTGCGCGCCAAACCGCCACTGCCCGCGCTGCAAGGCTTCCTTGGCAAACCCACCGTCGTCAACAACGTGATCTCGCTGGCCACCGTGCCGGTGATCTTTGAAAAGGGCGCCGAGGCGTACAAGAACTTCGGCCTTGGCCGCTCGCGTGGCACCATCCCGCTGCAAATCGCCGGAAACGTTAAACACGGCGGGCTGTATGAGATCGCCTTTGGCCTGACGCTGGGCGAAATCGTGGACAAGATCGGCGGCGGCACCGCCTCTGGCCGCCCGGTGAAGGCGGTGCAGGTGGGCGGGCCTTTGGGCGCCTATTTCCCCCGCGCCCTGTTCGACACGCCCTTCGGGTATGAGGAATTCGCGGGCAAAGACGGCCTGATCGGCCATGCCGGCCTGACTGTGTTCGACGATTCCGCCGACATGCTGAAACAGGCCCGCTTTGCGATGGAATTCTGTGCCATCGAATCCTGCGGCAAATGCACCCCCTGCCGCATCGGCGCGGTGCGCGGCGTGGAAACCGTGGACCGCATCGCCAAGGGCGACGCCTCTGCCATCCCGCTGTTGACCGATCTGTGCAACACCATGAAAGCCGGGTCTCTGTGCGCCCTGGGCGGCTTTACCCCCTACCCGGTAATGTCCGCGCTGACCCATTTCCCCGATGACTTCAACGCCATGAAGGAAGCCGCCGAATGAAAGACTTCATCATCCCGGATCGCGATTTCGGCACCCCTGCGGCGAAATCAAAACAAATGGTCACATTGACCATCGACGGTTTTGACGTGACGGTGCCGAAAGGCACCTCGATCATGCGGGCGGCGGCAGAGGCGGGCATTCAGGTGCCGAAGCTCTGCGCCACCGACAGCATCGACGCCTTTGGCTCGTGCCGCCTTTGCCTTGTGGAAATCGAAGGCCGCAACGGCACCCCCGCCTCTTGCACCACCCCGGTTGCGCCCGGCCTGAAAGTCACCACCCAGAACGCCAAGCTGAAACAGCTGCGGCGCGGCGTGATGGAGCTTTACATCTCGGATCACCCGCTGGATTGCCTGACCTGCTCGGCCAACGGCGATTGTGAATTGCAGGATATGGCGGGGGCCGTCGGCCTGCGCGATGTGCGCTATGAGGCGATCGACACCCATTTCCGGGTGAAGAACACCAGTGGCGAGGCGAACCCGAACTATAGCGCCAAAGACGAATCCAACCCCTATTTCACCTACGATCCGCAGAAATGCATCGTCTGTTCGCGCTGTGTGCGCGCCTGTGAAGAGGTGCAAGGCACCTTTGCGCTGACCATCGAAGGCCGGGGCTTCGATTCTCGCGTATCCTTCGGTGCGAAAACCGACACGGCGCTGTCCTCGGATTGCGTGTCTTGCGGTGCCTGCGTGCAGGCCTGCCCGACCGCGACCTTGCAGGAAAAGTCGATCATCAACATCGGCACGCCGTCGCATTCGGTCATCACCACCTGCGCCTATTGCGGCGTGGGCTGTCAGTTCAAGGCCGAAATGCGCGGCGATGAACTGGTGCGGATGACGCCTTACAAACACGGCAAGGCCAACCGAGGCCATTCCTGCGTCAAGGGCCGTTTTGCCTATGGCTATGCGTCGCACAAAGACCGCATCCTGAACCCGATGATCCGCGACAGCATCAACGATCCGTGGAAAGAAGTCTCTTGGCCCGAGGCGATGCAGTTCGCCGCCAACCGGATGCAGGGGCTGATTGACAAGCATGGGCGCCAGTCTGTGGGTGTGATCACCAGCAGCCGCTGCACCAATGAAGAGGCCTATCTGGTTCAGAAACTGACCCGCGCGGTGTTTATGAACAACAATACAGATACCTGCGCGCGTGTATGCCATTCGCCCACCGGCTATGGGCTTGGCCAAACGCTAGGCACCTCTGCCGGGACGCAAGACTTTGATTCGGTGGAACAAACCGATGTCGCCATCGTCATCGGCGCCAACCCTGCCTCGGGCCACCCGGTCTTTGCCAGCCGGTTGAAGAAACGCATCCGGCAGGGTGCAAAGCTGATTGTGATCGACCCGCGCCGCACCGAAATGGTGGAAAGTGCCCATATCAAGGCCGCGCATCATCTGGCGCTGACCCCCGGCACCAACGTGGCCATCGTCACGGCGCTGGCGCATGTGATCGTGACGGAAGGCCTGTTCAACCAAACGTTCATTCAGGAACGCTGCGACTGGGATGAATTCCAGGATTACGCCGAATTCGTCAGCCAACCGCAGCATTCCCCCGAAGCGGTCGAGATTCTGACCGGCGTGAAGGCGGCAGAGGTGCGCGCGGCGGCACGGCTTTATGCCACCGGCGGCAACGGCTCTATTTACTACGGGCTGGGCGTGACCGAACATTCGCAAGGCTCCACCACCGTCATCGGCATTGCCAACCTGGCGATGATGACCGGCAATATCGGCCGTCCGGGCGTGGGCGTGAACCCGCTGCGCGGCCAGAACAACGTGCAAGGCTCTTGCGATATGGGGTCTTTCCCGCACGAATTGCCCGGCTATCGCCATGTGAAGGGCGAGGGCGTGCGCGAGATCTTTGAAAAGGTCTGGGGCGTGTCGATTGATCCCGAACCCGGCCTGCGCATCCCCAACATGCTGGACGCCGCCGTCGAGGGCACCTTCAAGGGCCTGTATTGCCAGGGCGAAGACATCCTGCAATCAGACCCCGACACCAAACACGTTGCCGCCGGTCTGGCCGCGATGGACTGCGTGATCGTCCATGACCTGTTCCTGAACGAGACGGCGAATTACGCGCATGTGTTCTTCCCTGGCTCGACCTTCCTGGAAAAAGACGGCACCTTCACCAACGCCGAACGCCGCATCAACCGCGTACGCAGGGTGATGGCACCGCGCAACGGCTATGCCGATTGGGAAGTGACGCAGATGTTCGCCAATGCGATGGGCGGCAACTGGGGCTACACCCATCCCGCGCAGATCATGGAGGAAATCGCGCTGACCACGCCGTCCTTTGCCGGTGTCACCTATGACCTCTTGGAGGAAAAGGGCTCGGTCCAGTGGCCCTGCAACGAAAAGGCACCCGAGGGCACGCCGCTGATGCACGTTGACGGCTTTGTGCGCGGCAAGGGCAAGTTCATCAACACCGAATATGTGGCCACGGACGAAAAGACCGGCCCGCGTTTCCCGTTGCTTTTGACCACCGGGCGCATCCTGTCGCAGTATAACGTCGGCGCACAGACCCGCCGCACCGACAACGTCGTCTGGCATTCCGAAGACCTGCTGGAGATTCATCCGCACGACGCCGAGGTGCGCGGCATCAAGGATGGTCAGTTCGTGCGGCTGGCCAGCCGGTCGGGCGACACCACCCTGCGCGCAACCGTGACCGATCGCGTCAATCCGGGCGTGGTTTACACCACCTTCCACCACCCCGACACGCAGGCCAACGTGATCACCACCGACTTTTCCGATTGGGCCACAAACTGCCCGGAATACAAGGTCACGGCGGTGCAAATCTCGCCCTCCAACGGCCCGTCCGAGTGGCAAGAGGAATATGCGGCGCAGGCCGCGCATTCCCGCCGGATCGCAGCGGCAGAGTGATGCAAGCGCTCCGCCAATCGGTGTTTCGGACCTGGCCGCGCCTGTCCTACGGGGCGGGCGCGCCGGTGCAAGGCCAGCGCGCCTTGCCCGAAGAGGTGGCGGTGGCGCTGTCTTACAACGGATCAACGCAGGCGGTGATGATGGCCACCCCTGCCGATCTGACCGACTTTGCCTATGGCTTTTCCCTGACCGAAGGCATCGCGCAACCCGCCGAGATTGAATCGGTCGAGGTTGTGGAAACCCCGCATGGGCTGGACGTGCAGATCTGGCTGCAACCGCAGGCCGAGGCGCGGCTTGCCAAGCGCCGCCGCACCATGGCGGGGCCAGTGGGCTGCGGCCTTTGCGGCATCGATTCGCTGGAAGAGGCCACGCGCAAGATGGCGGTCGTTCCCGCCTCTGCCTTCCAGATGACCGCTGCCGAGGTCAGGGCTGCCGTGGCCAGCCTGCCCGGCGCGCAACCCTTGCACGATGCCACCCGCGCCGCCCATGCGGCATGCTTCTGGTCAAACGGCCTGATCGCCGCGCGCGAGGATGTCGGCCGCCACAACGCGCTGGACAAACTGACCGGCCATCTGATCCGCACTCCGCACCGGGATGGCGCCGTGATCCTGACCAGCCGCGTCTCGATCGACATGGTGCAGAAGGTCGCGGCCCTGGGTGCGCCCGTGCTGATCGCCGTATCCACCCCCACGGCGCAGGCCACGGCACTGGCCGAAAGCGTAGGCATCACCCTGATCGCGCTGGCCCGCCCCGGCTCTTTCGAGGTCTTTACCCACACGAACCGCATTTCAAAGGAGACCGCCGATGTCGCATGATGGCCCGCACGCCAAACTGATCTACATGGCGAACCAGATTTCCAAATTCATGGAATCGAAACCGCATGACGAAGGCGTGGCGCTTTTCGCTTCGCATATCAATGACTTCTGGGAACCTCGCATGCGCCGCCACCTGTTCGAGGTGATCGACGCGGGCGGCGCGGGTCTGCGCCCGCTGGCACTGGAAGCCGCCAGCAAGATCCGGCGCCCGGTCGCGGCCTGAACCAAATCCAGACGCTACCCCAGTCTGCGGCCCAGCGCGATATAGGCGAAGGTGCCGCTGATGAACCCCATCGCGGCCAGCACGGCGGCAATCGTCACCTGTCGGCTGTTGCTGAAATCCGCCGACAGCGCCAGATACCCGAAGGCCCAAAAACCCGCCCAAGAGATCACACAGATCAGGGCCACCAATTTCGTCATGTTTTCCTCCGCTCTCCCCAGCGAAGCCAGCTTACGCAATTGCGCGCGGGTTACACTAAAATTCCTCTCCGCGCTGCAGCATCGGAATTGCGTTCACGCGCGCGTGAGTGTCCGCAATTTTCATTTTCTTGCGGCTCTCTACTGCTTTAACCTTTGTCAACGCCGCGGGCACAGTGCCCTGCGGTGGGTGACGGGGCGATCATGCCCGACGGTGGAGCCGTTCATGCGCAATGTGTCCTTGCGAACAGGATCGTCGGGACCACTTGTCCGCGACTTGCAGATCCTGCTGAACAACCGTCTGAACCCCTGCCCAAACCTGAAAACCAACGGCTTCTTTTCGACCCAAACCGAAAGGGCGCTTCAGACGTTTCAGAATTGCCTTTGGCTGGAACCCGATGGCATCGCCGGGCCGTGTACGCTGGACGGGATTTACGAAACCGAAATACATGCGCCGATCCTGCACAACGTCCCCTATATCAGCCAGTTGACGCCGGCCCTGCGTTGGGCTGCGGCAACGGCGATGCTGACGCAAAGCACGCTGCAATATGTGCGGCGTCTGACCCCGGCGAATTTGCTGACCAGTAACGGCGGTCTGCAGGCCTCGGTGAACCGGGAAGAAAGGACCTCGCTTTACACCGCCTTCGCCCGCGCCCATCAACTGACCTATCACGCGCCGCAATCCTGGCCGGTGGAAAGCCTGATCACCCTGCTGCGCGCAGGCCCGGTGATGGTGGAGTTTGCCCTGCCCGCGGCCGATCTGCGCCGCACCAGTTCTGCCTGGCACTATCTGGTGATCGTAGGCGCGCGCGGCTCGCACGAGGCCGATGGCCGCACGACAACCCTGCGGTTGCACGACCCCGACGACAGCCACGGGCGTGGCATTCAATCGCTGCTTTACGCGACGCTGCTGCGGCGGGCGCATTTCGGCCTGATCGGTCTGTTCACGCGCTGAACCGCCTTGTTTCAACGGTTGCGACCCTGCCGGACGCGCAGTATCAGGGGCAGGCATCTGAACTTGCGGGATTTGCCCCGCGATCCCGGCCGATCTGGCCGCATCTGGTAAGAGAGGCAGGCCATGCCAGCCAACGCATCTGCAGGCGGGCGAAAGCATCGTGGCGCCGGGGTTCCGGTGTTCCGCGCCGGGTCTGCGGCGGCCAACCCCGCCGTACCTGCGCAGGCTGCTGATGAGGATGCCAGCCGCGCGCTAATGCTGCCCGCGATCTTTGTCCATACCGCCCAGGTCTGGGATGCGCTGGAAGAGGTGGCGCTGACACAGGCCGTGCTTGATGCCAACAACCTGTTCTTGCAGGCAAACCCCCATCCCGCCGCCGCCGCCTTTGATATCCTGCGCAGCCGCCTCCTGCATGAGGTGGCGGAAAAACAGTGGCACCGCATCGCCATCACCTCGCCCGGCCCCGGCTGTGGCAAGTCCTTCGTCGCAGCCAATCTGGCGCTGTCGCTGGCCCGCCGCCCCGGCAGCCGCACCGCGCTGGTAGACCTTGATCTGCGCCAGCCGCAACTTGCACGGATTTTGGGCGTGACGGATGCAATCGCTTTGGCCGATTTCCTGTCGGGCGAGTTGCACCTGCAATCGGTGTTCCGCCGCTTTGGCCAAAGCCTGGCCCTGGGCCTGAACAGCCAGCCTGTTGGCCGCGCAACTGATGTTCTGCACGATCCGAACTGTGCCCATGCGCTTGCCGATATTGCCGAACTGCTGACCCCCGAAGTGACGCTTTACGATCTGCCGCCGGTTCTGACCGGCGATGATGTGCTGGTGATGGCCCCTTATGTGGATGCGGTGCTGCTGGTGACAGACGGCACGAAAACCTCGGCGGCAGAGATCCGCGCCGCGGAAAAGTCGCTTGCGGGTCGCATTCCTGTCCTGGGCATCGTGCTAAACCGCGCGCAGGAATTTCACGCGGGCCCGTCCCACGCTGCCAGAAAATGACAAGTGCCGATGGGTCCGTTTCAGACAATTGACGATGTGATCAGCCTGCTGCTGCGCCGCCGCTGGCTAATCCTTGCGGTCACGGTGCTGGGTGTGGCGCTTTCGCTGGCCTATGCCCGCGCGCGCCCGGCGCTGTATGAAACCTCTGCCGTCATTCAGGTTGCGGGCCCCGCCGTCAGCACCGCCGACCTGCCCGCCGCCTCGGCAGAGATGTTGCAGTTGACCGAACAACAACTGATGACGCGCGAAAATCTGGCCGAGGTGATCGACCGCCATCAGCTTTTCGCCGATCAACCCAGCCTTGGCGCCGACGAGAAAGACGCGGCCCTGCGCCGCGCCATACGCTTTGAAACCGTCGCGCGCGCCACCGGCAGCGGCCCGTCCAACACGCTTTCGGCCATCCGCATCACCGCCACGCTGGGCAACGCCGATCTGGCCGCGCGGGTGGCCAATGACTTCGCGCAAAGCATTCTTGACGACAGCACCGCCGCACAACTGACCAAAACCGCCGAAACCGCCGCCTTTTACCGCGATGAGGCGGATCGCATCGCCCAGCAGATCGCCGCCCTCGATCCGGTCATCGCCGCCTTCAAATCCGCCCACCGCGACGCCCTGCGCCAAAGCCCAGAAGACCGGCAGGAAAGCATCACGCGCCTGAACGCCAAGATCAGTGCCGAGCAGCTGGAGATTGACGCTAAAACCAGCGCCGCGGCCGAAATTGCAAAAGACCCCACGCCCACGGCGCGCGACAAGGCCACTCTGGCCGATACCCAGACCGCCATCGAGGTGCTGCGCCACGAAATCGGCGTCGATCAGACCCGCCTAGCCAAGGCGGAAACCGCCCTCGCCGCCAGCCAGCAGGCAACGCAAATCTTGGCCGAATACACCCGCCAGATGCAAGAGTTACAGGACCAGTTCACCAACCTGTCAAACCACCGAACCGAGGCGGAAACCGCCCATAAACTGGCCGAACGCCAGCAGGCCGAACGCTTTTCCATGCTGGAGCGCGCCAATATCCCGCAGCGCCCCACCGGCATCTCGCACCGGACCATCTCCGTTCTGGGCGCCTTCGCAAGCCTCATGCTGGCGCTGGCTCTGGCCGTTCTGGCCGACCTGATCCGCCCCGTCATCACCAACGCCGCCCGTATGCAACAGGCGCTGGGGATCGAACCGATGGTTTCCATCCCCGAGGTTCGCAAACCCGCAGGGGCCGCCCTACTGCATCTGATCGACGACCCCGACCGCCCCATCTTCGGCCTGCCCCGCTTTGCCGTAGTGGCCGCAGCGACCACCCTTGCCCTGCTGGGCCTCGCGGCACTGATCGGCTGATCAAAGCGACCCTGCTTCTCGCAGGGCCTCACAGATCCCACGCGGAGCGCAAGACTTCAAAACCACCGGGGCCGCACCACCTCAGACCATCTGGCGCAGCGCCCAGGCTACCGCATCCGCCAGTGCGGCATGGGCGGCTTCGTCGAAATGCACCCCGTCCACCGGGCTAACCGCAATCACCTCGCCCGCATCCAGAAACGCCGCGCCATAATTCGCGGCCAAGGCCCGGTACAAAGGCGGCAAGGCCCGCGACCGTGCGGCCCCGCCAAAGAACTCCGCCTTGATCGGCCCCACCTCGTCCACCGGCGCGGGGCAGACCAGCAGCACCTTGAAACCGCCGTGGCGTTCCTGCATCAGACGATGCGTCGCCACATCCAAAAGCCCGGCGATGCCGCTGGCGACCACCTCGGCACTGGCCGAAAAACGCGCCTTCACGTCATTCGTGCCCAGCATCAGCACCAGCACATCCAGCGGCCCGTGGCTTTCCAGCGCGATCTTCAGCCCGGAAACCCCGTTCATATGCGCACCCATCACCGGATCGTCAAACTGCGCCGTGCGCCCGGGCAGGCCCTCTTCCACCAACTCCCACCCCGGCCCCATCTGCGCGATCATCCGGCGCGGCCAGCGCGTTGCGGCATCAAAGCGCGCATAGCGCCCCAGATCCACAATCGGCGGCGTGCCATGCGTGTTGCTGTCCCCGAATGTCATCACCACCGGCATCTTGGTCCCTCCTGCATTTGCCGCAACAGTTGGCCCGCGCACCGCCGCATGTAAAGCCCCGATGCCCCCTTCATTTTCGCGCCGCAAGACCGCATATATAGCGCAACCCTTTCATGAACCTTGAGGATGCCATGTTCGCCACCT
>CAMFLG010000039.1 GCA_945957495.1 uncultured Pseudorhodobacter sp.
GTGATGTGACGCGCTATGTCGATGCCGAAACGGGCAAGGAAATCGTGCCGATCGCGGTGGATCAGGAAACCGGCGCCCGGATCGGGACGCGGCCCATCACGACGATTGACGGGGCAAGCGGCGAGGCCAGAACCGATCCGGCGTTCTGACGCGTGCGTTGACACTGCCAAGACAGGCCGCAGGTGCTGGGACCGCCTGTGCAGAACGGTCAGCGACGGCAAGCGCATGGGGCAATAAACCCCGCCGCAGGCCGATCCGACTGATGATCGGGGCGATGTGGCTTGATGCCGGACGTGACCGCATACGCGGCAATGCAGCCAGATTTTATCGCCGCGCGTGGCGCCTGGACTACCCCCGCAGATCAGGGTTGGGCGCGCGGCCAGCGGGACTGACATCCGCTGAAACCTGCGGATGGTCTTCGCTGCCGAGTGTTCTGCGCGCGATGTCAGGCAAGAGCGGCGATTTTTCGGCCCGGTCGCGATGCAGGGCGGCACGGCCCAGCATCATCAGCGTCACTGGCGTGGTGATCATCACAAAGATTGCAATGACCGCCTCATGGACGACAATCCGCCCGCCCAGCCACGAGAACAACAGCATGGACGACAGCGCGATGCTGGCCACACCCCAGCTTGTTCCAAGTGTCGGCGTATGCAGGCGGTCATAAAAACTGTGCAGTCTGATAAGCCCGATGGTGCCGAGCAGGGTCAGAACACTGCCAAAGATCAACAACAGCGCGATGGGCACCGCCAGCCAAAGGGGAATGGCTTGCAGATGGGTCATTCGATCACCTCGCCGCGCAGCAGGAATTTGGCCAATGCAACGGTCGCGACGAAACCCAATAGGCCGATGACCATCGCGGCCTCGAAGAAAAAGCTGCTGGCGGTCCGCATTCCCGTGACCAGGAACAACAGCATCGAGGTGACGTACAGGGTATCGAGTGCCACCACCCGGTCTTGCGCGCGCGGACCACGCAGAATGCGCCAACCGGCAAAGCAGCCTGCCAGCGCCAAAAGCAGTTGCGACAAACTGATGGCCGCGATGAGAAGGGGGGCGCTCATCTGAAAATCTCCAGCAAGGGGGCTTCGTAGCGGTCGCGGATGAAGGCGGGCCAGTCGCTGCCGTCGCGCAGGTCGAACACATGCAGCAGCAGCAAGCCGCTGTGCTGGTCATGTTCCAGCCAGGCTGTGCCCGGTGTTGCGGTGATGATGATGGACAGCATCCCCAATCCGGCAGAATTGCGCAGGGTCAGCGGGATGCAGACAAAGCCGGATTGGCGTTTGCCGCCTTGCCCATTTGTCAGGATTGACCAGGCAACGGCGGCGTTGGATTTCAGAATGTCCCAAGGCACGATCAAGGCCAATCGCAGCACCAGATCCCATCGGCGTATGCGCACGCGCGCGGGTTCCAGCGCGCCCATGGCCCAACCGGCGATCAGGGCGATGACGGTGCCAAGCAGCAGGTTGCCCAGTGAAAACCGCGTCAGCATCAGCCACATGGCAACAAGCCCGACGGTCAGCAAAGGATGCGGCACAAGGCGTCTCATTCGGCGTCCTCCGGTTGGTCGGCGATGCGCGGCGCGGTCATCACACCCTCGACGTAGGTTGCCGGGTTCTGCAAGCCGCGGGCGGTATCCTGCATAAAGCGGATCGAATCCTGGGCCTGGAATGTCAGCAGCAGGATCATGCCCATCAGCAGGACCACCGGCGCGATTTCCAGCGCAAGAACCTTTGGCGCGGCGCTTTCGGTGGCCCAGAAAGTGCGGATCCCGATGCGGATCATCCCGATCAATGTGGCAAGCCCCGACAGCAGCAAAAGCGCCATGAAGCCCCAGACCACGGCCGCCGAAACGCTTTGCTGGTCAAGCGCGCCCGCAAGGATCGCAAATTTGCCAATGAAACCGGACAGCGGCGGCAGACCTGCCAGCACCAGCAGGCAGGCGCCAAAGCACAGGCCAAGGATTGTCAGCGTGCCGGGTATGGCAAAGCCGACCTCGGGCGTTCCGTCATCGTCGATGTCATCCAGACCATAGGCGTCGGCGGTCAGGGCAAGCATGGCGGCGATGCCGCCTTCTTCGCGGCCCATCGGCTCGATCAGCAGGAACAGCGCACTTGTGGCAAGCGTCGAACTGACAAGGTGGTAAAGCGCGCCCGCCAGCATGGCCGTACCTGCGCCCGACAGCGCAAAGCCCGTCACCGCCAGCAAGGTGCCGGACGAGATCAGCACCAGATGCGCCGCCATCCGTCCTACGCTTTGCGACGCCAGCACGCCCAGCAGGCCAAAGGCCACGGTCGCCATCCCCCCTGCGATCAGCACCTCTGACCCAAAGCCCGCCGAGGCCCCTGCGCCCGCACCGAACAGCAAAAGCGACAGGCGCATGATGACATAGACCCCCACTTTGGTCATGATGGCGAACATGGCGGCAACTGGTGCCGCCCCTGCCATGTAGGCCGTGGGCAGCCAGAACGACATCGGCCAGACCCCTGCCTTGATCAGGAAGGCTATTCCCATCAACGCAGCACCCGCCTGCAGCAAGGGGCGATCCGCATCGGGCAGTTGCGGAATCAGCATGGAAAGTTGCGCCATGTTCAGCGTGCCGGTGACGCCGTAAATCAGGCTGACACCGATCAGGAACAGCAAGGATGCCGTCAGGTTCACCGCGATGTAATGCAACCCGGCCCGCACCCGTAACTGGCCGCTGCCGTGCAGAAGCAGCCCGTAAGAGGCCGCAAGCAGCACCTCGAAGAACACGAAAAGATTGAACAGATCGCCGGTCAGGAAGGCTCCGTTCAGGCCCATCAGCAGGAACTGGAACAGCGATTGGAAATGCTGGCCCTGTTTGTGCCAGCCTGCCGCCGAATAGATCAGCGCCGGAATGGCCAGCAAAGCGGTTAGCAGCAACATCATCGCCGACAAACGATCCAGCACCAGAACGATGCCGAACGGCGCCGCCCAGTCGCCCAGCAGATATAGATCGGGGGTGCTGCCGCTTTTGGCGCGGTTGAGAAGCTCGACCGCCACAAGAAGCAAAGTCACCGCTGATGCCAGACCAACGCCAAGTTTTGCGCGCCGTTGCCGCTCGTCATACAGCAGCATCAGGGCCCCTGCGATGAAGGGGATCAGGATGGGCGCGATCATCAGATGTTCAGGGCGGATGGTCATTGTTCGCGTTCCTGTCCGTCAACATGATCGGTGCCGGTCATGCCGCGCGAGGCGATCATCACCACCAGAAACAGCGCCGTGGTGGCAAAGCTGATGACGATGGCGGTCAGAACCAGCGCCTGTGGCAATGGATCGGCATAGGTTGTGGGGTCGATGAAGCCACCTTTCGGCATGATCGGTGGCGCACCGACCGTCAGCCGCCCCATCGAAAAGATGAACAGATTGACGGCGTAGGACAGCAGGCACAGCCCGACGATCACCTGAAAGGTCCGGGGCCGCATCAACAGCCAGATGCCCGAGGCCGCAAGGACGCCGATGGCGATGGACAGCACGATCTCCATCACAGGGCCTCCTTCTCGACTGGGGCATCGTCCTGCGCCCGCAGGCGGGCAGAGCGCAGCGATTGGTGGGCGATGGCGATCAGCATCAGCACCGTGGCCCCCACGACCAGGGCGTAAACGCCGATGTCGAACAGCATGGCCGTCGCGGCGGGAACCTTTCCGATCAGCGGCAGGTCAAGATATTGGGCATGCGCAGTCAGGAACGGATAGCCGAACAGCCACGCACCAATGCCCGTGCCGCACGAGATCAACAGACCCAATCCCATCCAGCGGATGGGCAGAATGGTGATCCGGCTTTCCACCCAGCGCACGTTGGCCGCGATATATTGCAGCAACAGGGCAATCGCCAAAGTGACCCCGGCCGAGAAACCGCCGCCGGGAAGGTCATGGCCCCGGAAGAACAGATAGGCCGACAGCACGATCATCACCGGGAACATCCACTGCATGATCACCGAGGGCACGAAAAGGTAATCCTTCAGCGCCTCTGCCTCTTCGCCCAGTTGTTCATCGGGCAGACCGGCGCTTTCCGCACCGGGGCGGAAACGCCGTAGCAGGGCGTAAACAGTGATGCCGACAATCGCCAGCACGCTGATTTCGCCAAAGGTGTCAAAGGCGCGGAAATCCACCAGAATGACGTTTACCACGTTGGTGCCACCGCCTTCGTGATAGGCATTGCGCAAGAACCAGTCGCCGATGTTTGGCACCAGGGGCCGTGACATCATCACATAGGCGATCCCGGCGATGCCAACGCCAGATACGCTGGCAATCACCAGATCCCAGAACCGGCGAATGCGCGCGGGGGCAAGTTTGTCGGCGGCAATCTCTTCGCGGCGTTTCGGCAACCAGCGCAGACCCAACAGCAGCAACACCGTCGTCACAATTTCGACAAGCAACTGCGTGACAGCCAGATCCGGCGCCGAGAACCATGCAAACGTCAGGCAGGTGATCACCCCGGCGCCCCCCAGCAGCGTCAGCGAGGCGAAGCGGTGATATTTTGCCTGCCAGGCCGCCCCGATGGCGCAGACCCCACCCACAAGCCACATCAGGGCAAAGGCCGGATCAAAGGTCGGCAAGCCGGTTTTCTGGATATAACTGAGATTGCCCCACAAGGTCGCGACTGCCGCAGCCAAGGACAGCAGCACAATCAACCGCAATTGCGGCTGCAAACGTTCCGTTCCAAAGAACCTGTGTGCCACCCGCGGCCATTTCCAGCTAAGCGACAGCAGCAGCCATTCAAAAATCCGTTGCGCCCGGATGCGGTGCAAAAGCGGCGGCCCCTCTGGCCCTTTTGAAATCTGCGCCGCGAACAGGAAATAAAGTGCAGTGCCCAGCACAAGCGCGATCAGGCTCATGATCATGGGCGTGTTGAAGCCATGCCAGACCGCGATGCTGAAATAGGGCGTGTCGTCCCCCAGAACCGACCGTGCCGCCATGTTCAGCACCGGGCCAAGCGTGATACCCGGAATGATGCCCACGACAAGGCAGATCAGCACCAGCAGTTCCACCGGAAGGCGCATCCAGATGATCGGCTCATGCGGTGTTTTCGGCAGATCGGTGGGCGGCGGGCCAAAGAACACCGTGACGATAAAGCGCAGCGAATAGGCCACGGCGAAAACGCTGGCAAAGGTGGCAAGGTACGGCAAAGCGTCGTCCAGCCAAGAGCCGTTGTGCCAGCTTGCGGCCTCGGCAAAGAACATCTCTTTCGACAAGAATCCATTCAGCAACGGCACACCCGCCATGGAGGCGGCGGCGACAATCGCCAAGGTGCCAGTGATTGGCATCAGCCGCATCAGCCCGCTCAGGCGGCGCATGTCCCGCGTGCCGCTTTCGTGGTCGATGATCCCTGCGGCCATGAACAACGACGCTTTGAACACCGCATGATTGGCGATGTGAAAGATTGCGGCCACGATGGCCCCGGTGCTGCCAATGCCCGCCAAAGCGGTGATCAGCCCCAGGTGGCTGATGGTGGAATAGGCCAGCAACCCCTTCAGATCATGGCGGAAAAGTGCAAACACGGCGCCCATGATCAGCGTGATCATGCCCGTACCCGTGACGGCGAAGAACCACGCCTCGCTGCCCCCCAAGGCAGGGGAAAACCGCACCAGCAGGAACACGCCCGCCTTCACCATCGTCGCAGAATGCAGGAACGCCGACACCGGGGTCGGGGCCGCCATCGCATTCGGCAGCCAGAAATGGAACGGGAACTGCGCCGATTTCGTAAAGGCCCCGATCAGGAACAGGCTCAGCACCGCCAGATACCACGGATGCGCCCGGATCACATCGCCCGAGGCCAAAACGCGGTCCAGATCATAGCTGCCAACGATCTGCCCCAGCATCAGCATCGCCGCCAGCAGGCAAAGCCCGCCTGTCGCCGTCACGATCAACGCCATGCGCGCGCCATCGCGTGCCGCCGGATTGTGATACCAATAGCCGATCAGCAGGAACGACACCACGCTGGTCAGCTCCCAGAACACCACAAGCATGATGATGTTGCCCGAAACCAGCATCCCCACCATCGCACCGGTGAAGGCCAGCAAAAAGCAATAAAGCCGCGGCACCGGATCACTTTTCGACAGGTAATAGCGCGCGTATAGCACCACCAGCAGCCCGATCCCCAGCACCAGCGTCACGAACAGCCACGCGAATCCATCAATCCGAAAATTCAGGTTCAGGTTCAGCGCCGGGATCCAGGTGACTACGCTGCGCAGCACGCGGCCCTCGGCAATCGGCGGATAAAGCGCCGCCATCACGATCAGCCCGCCCACCAGAACCGCTCCCGACAACCACGCCGCTGCATTGTGGGCATTCACGGACAAGGTTGATGCGGCAAAAGCACCGAGAAAGGGCAGGAAAATCAGGATCAGGATCAGGTTCTGCTGTATCATGCTGGACATACGTCTCTTTTCTCGGGCGCTTGCACTGTCTTCACGGCACGTTTTGCCACGGCCCCGCGCAGTGGGGCGGCAATGACCTGTCGTCGTGTCGGGAAAACCGATGCCCTAGATGAAAGAATAAATGGCGGGCATTCAACCCTTCCTCGCCGCAAACCACTCATTTTGCGCGATGGCCGCGCGTTTTGTGCGCGCCAGCCGCGCCAGCTTGTACAATGCCGACAGGATCGCGATGATGCCGGGCGCCGGCAAGCAGATGGCCGGCGATGCGCAGGGCCCTTCTGGGCGCATCTTGCCAGTGAGATGCGCGTTGCCATCAAGGGTTTTGCAAGAACGACTGCCACCACGGATCTGCACAGGCCACACATTAACCCTGCCTTTGCGGCTTTTGCTTGGGCAGGCCGTCCCCTATATGATGCAAGCCCTAAGCACAGGATAGCGATGGACCGGCCCTGCAACATGTTGACGGCAATGTTTTTTGGCAGCATTGTGAGCTTTTCACCGCTGGTCGCTGTTGCACAAGGCACAGACGGGCCAAGCTGGGCCGAACAGAAATGCGCGCTTTACAGCTCTGCATGGAACGATCTTGTTGGCGATGACGCGCCCGAGGGTGTGTCCGATGCATTCCTTTCCGATCACGCCGCGTTCATCGCGTCAGGCTGCGTGGAGCGTGGTCACGTTTGCCCACGCACGCCACGCGAGTTGGAGATCGCGGATATGCTGACGCTGATGGCCGTGGCAGAGGGTATGGCGGGCTCTTTCCTGCCGTTTGACTGTGGCAACTGACCAAGACGCGGAAGCCGACACATGAGGCCATTTCTGCCGTTTCTTATCCTGATCTGCGCCCTGTCGTTTGGCCGCGCTGCGGCGTCAAAAGAGGTTTGCACCCTGATCCTGGATGCGCAGACGGGCGTAGCCCTTGTTGCAGAAGGCGACTGCGAAACGCGGGTAACGCCAGCCTCTACCTTCAAGATCCCTTTGGCTGTAATGGGCTTTGATGCAGGGATTCTGACGGGCACAAACGCGCCGGTGATGCAATTCCGCCCCGGTGATCCCGATTGGGGCGGCGCAAATTGGACACGCGATACCGATCCGGCCGCTTGGATGCGATTTTCAGTGCTGTGGTATTCCCAACGCATCACCCATGCGATGGGCGCAAAGGCCTTGACCCGCTATGCGCGCGCCTTTGGCTACGGGACAGCCGACTTTTCGGGCGATCCTGGGTTTGACAACGGCCTTGACCGTGCCTGGATTGCGTCTTCCTTGCTGATCTCTCCGCGGGAGCAGGCTGCGTTTCTGCGTGCGCTGGTTCTGGATGGTTTGCCCGTGCGACCCGATGCGATGCGCCTGGCGCGTGACATCGTTGAACGTCACGAGGTCGGCGGTTGGGTGATCCATGGCAAGACCGGCACGGCCTATCCGCGACGTGCCGACCGCAGCTTTGACGATGCGCGCGGCTGGGGTTGGTATGTGGGCTGGGCAGAGCGGAACGACAGGGTTCTGGTTTTCGTCCGGCTGACACAGGCAACCGAGCGCAGCGATGCTTCCCCCGGCAATTTGACCCGTGACGCCTTTTTGCAGGACTGGCCAGAGTTGGCTGATCGGTAACGTTTGCGCAGCGGCAGCGCGGGTTTTGCACATCCGGTCCTAGGTGATCAGGTCAGGGGGGCGTGACGAAAGCCAGTCTTGCCCTAGGTCAAAGTCACGCCCCCATGTGCGCCGTGCCATGCCTTGATCGGGATGGCCAACCCCCGATATTTTGCGCCAACGACCCCGGAAGGGATTGGGCGATAGCGAAGATCAAATCGACACTTGCGCTGTACGCAAAAGCAGTGGCGCAGGCGCAGTTCCTGCGGATTATTGGTTCGCCGACAACAAATCCCGAACCGCACGGGTGACGCGACTGCGAAAACAGTCCTTTACGGGTTGGCCCGTACATCCGCCACATTCACCATAACCGGCACCCGGATGACCTTTTCGTGCATCTGCATATGGTGGATTTCCACTTTCCACCTTACAGGTCTGCAAGCTTGACAAACCGCGATGAACAAAGAGGCCGGAAGTGACAGTTCAATCGAAGTCACCTTGGTGGACCTGGGCAGCCCCTCCGATTGCCATCGCAATCAGCGTGACCAGTTCTGTCGTGCTGAACGGAGATGTTCCTATCGGGATTTTCATCCTCGCGGTGCCGTTCCTTTTCGCGGCGGTTTTCGCAGCCGTTCATCACGCAGAGTTGGTTGCCCATCACGTTGGTCAGCCTTTCGGCTTTGTCCTGCTCGCCCTGGCGGTCACGCTGATCGAAGTTTCGCTTGTCGTCAAAATCCTGCTGTCCTCGCCGGAAATTCCAAGCGACATCGCCCGTGATACGGTATTTGCCGGGATCATGATTGTGTTGAACGGCATTATAGGCCTGTGCCTGCTGATCGGCGGATTGAAATTCCGCGAACAAAGCTTTCAGGCCTCAGGTGCCAGCGCGGCCCTGGGGGTGCTGGGCACATTGGCGGTACTTACGTTGGTCCTGCCGAATTTCACGATGACGATCCACGGCCCGATCTATGCGCCGCCGCAGTTGGCCTTCGTGGCTGTGGTTTCCCTGGCGCTTTATGCGCTTTTTCTTTATGTTCAGTCGGTTCGCCACAAGTCCGACTTTACAGATCAGGCCGCAGACGTGCTTGACGTTGTGTCAACGCGCAAAGGTTCCTGGCTGATCTCGCTGTTCATGCTGCCGGTTTCACTTCTTTCAGTCGTGCTTCTGGCAGAGCTTCTGGTGCACCGTGTTGACAATGCCATCGTGACATCGGGCTTTCCCGAGGGGCTGATTGGCGTGATCATCGCTTTGATCGTAGTGCTGCCCGAGGGTGTCACCGCCATTCGCGCCGCGCAGTCGAACCGCCTTCAAACCAGCATCAATATTGCCATGGGCTCGGCCCTGGCGAGCCTCTGCCTGACGATACCGGCCGTCGCCCTGATCTCTTTGGCGATGGGCCAACCCCTGATCCTTGGTCTGGATGCAGAGGATGTTGTTCTGCTGGTGCTGTCGCTTTTCATGGCGACGCTTACCCTTGCTGCAGGTCGCACCACCGTTCTGCAAGGCGGTATTCACCTTGTGATCTTCTTCGCTTTCCTCGCAATCGCGGCCATGCCCTAGGTGTTCAGCCCCAGCCGGTTGGCATCAAACCCGGCCGCAGCAAAGCGCGCAAGCAGTTGGGTTTCGAAATCGGGGGCGTTCAGGTTCAGGCAGTTTTCGGCGAAATACCACTGAAACCAGCGGGGGTAGTCGCGCGGCGTGGTCAGGGCGCGCTGCAGGGCGGCGGGGAAATCGGCAGGGTCGGCGACGGTTTCCACCATCTGCGCGTAATCCGAGCGGCCGAACAGGATCGCGGGGGTGCCATGCAGAAACCCCTCGATCGCGGCGGCTGAATTGATCGAGACAGAGACGGCAGCGGCGGCCAGAACGTCATGCACATTGGCATCAGTTTCAAATATGTCCAGACCTGCGGCGCGCGCCTTGGCAATCTCTGCCTGACCCTTTTCCCGTTGCAACGGATGCGCCTTTGCCACCACCGTGCGCCCCTCTGCACCCTCTGCCACCACGCGCAAGAGTTCGGCATAGCCCAGATGCGCCTGCCCACGCCGTTGTGGCATCGGGCCTTGCAGGAACACCGCGATACAGCCTTGGGGCAGGGCAGTCGCCGCGCGCTTCTGACCATAGCGAGAGCGGCGGGCCTGCGCGAAATCGCGGCGCAGTTGGGCGAAAAACGCCGCGGCCCGGGCGGGGTCCACCTGCGCCGGGTCAAACTGGCGGTGCTGCATGGAACTGTCGGCCAGCACCCCTGCCGGGTCCAGATGCCAGAAGCCCGGCAGATAGGCCAGCGCCGCATTCAGATAGTTGGGCCGCTGCAACCGGCCCCCTTCGACGATATGCAGATCGCTTTCCGGCGAGGCAGACCATGTGGCTGCCCCCGAGCGTGGCGCCAGCAGGATCTGGCCGCCGCGCAGGGTGATCACGTCCTCGATCAGCGGATAAAGTGCCAGATGCTTGGCGGTCTTGTACCCGGTGAAGTAATTCTCCGGCAGATGGAAGATCACGCGCGCGGGCATCACCTGTGCGCCCGAAGCGCGGCTGCGACGGCGGCGCAGGCAGCTTCGACCGCCTGATCCGCGGTCATCGCGGTGGTGTCGATCACCAGGGCACCCGCCGCCGGTTTCAGTGGCGCCTCTGCGCGGCTCATGTCGCGGGCGTCGCGTTCTTTCACCTCGGCCAGAACCTGACCGGCATCGCCGCCAACCTCCAGCCAGCGGCGGTGAGCGCGGGTTTCGGCACTGGCGGTGACGTAAAGCTTCACCTCGGCCTCTGGGCAGATCACCGTGCCGATATCGCGCCCGTCCAGCACGGCGCCACCGGGCTGGCGGGCAAAGCGGCGCTGGAAATCGACCAGCGCCGCACGCACCTCGGGGATCACCGCGACGCGGCTGGCGGCCTGACCTGCGGCAAGGCTGCGCAGATCGTCGCGCGCCAGATCGGCGGGCGCCAGCGCCCGTGCCGCCAGAGCGGGATCGCCGCCGATGGCGCCAACCGCCCGGTACAACAGCCCCGTGTCCAGATGTGCAAATCCGAACCGTTCTGCCACTGCCCGGCTGATCGTGCCCTTACCCGCCGCCGCAGGTCCGTCGATGGCGACTGTGAAGATCATGCAATACCTCTGTCTGCTGCGGCTGTTTTCCCTTAGGCTTGCGGTGGAGTCAAACAGGAGAGACGGATGGGAACCGGTGCGCCGCCGAAACAATGGGCGGCCTTGATGGCCGAAATGATGGTGCAGGATTATCCGGCCTCGCTGGCCTTCTGGACGGATATTCTGGGCTTTGCGATTGCCTTTACCCGGCCCGCGCAAAAACTGGCCTGCTTGCAGCACCCGGATGGGGCGCAGATCATGATCTATCAACGCGACGGAGACTGGGAAACCGGCGAGATGCAGCCCCCCTACGGGCGCGGCGCGGTCATTCAGGTCTATGTCAAGGATGCCGCCGCCCACGCCGCCCGCGTCACCGCCGCAGGCCTGCCCTTCTATGTCCCCTTGCGCGAGAAGTGGCGGGATTGGGGCGACCGGATGGGCGGGCAGCGCGAATTCCTGCTGCAAGACCCCGATGGCTATCTGGTGATGGTGGCCGAACGCATCGGCGAACGGCCCTTAGACTGAGCGCCGATAGACCTGAAAAATGCGCGCCCAGCTGCCCTCCGGGGTGGCGTTCAGCTGTTGCACCGACATCAGATCGCCGCTGACCCGGCGCAGGGCGCGGGCAACAATCTGACCTTCGAGAAGGGCTTCGCTGACCAATGCGTCGTCTTCCTGGCGCAGGCGAAAGCCGTCAACGCCCGGAAAATCGCAGGGCGTAACGCTGCCGTCAGAGGCGGCGGCAAACGCGATGTCGAAATCCCGCCCGTCCTTGCGCCAGATCACCCGGAACTTGTGCATCCCGGCATCGGTGCTGATCAGATAGCGCCCGAACTCCGGTGGCCCGCCCTGATCATAGTGCGACAGTTCGGGCACCAGTTGCCAGCTTCCTGCAAATCGGGTCATGCCAACGCCCTTTGCCTGTTGTTTCAGCTGTCCAGCTTGCGCACTTCTTCCTCGGCTTCGGGCGCGTAGGAATAGGCGTTCGACAGGATCATGCCGCCGGTGGATTTGACCTCGCCCACCGGATCATCGTCTTCGAATTCGAATTCATAGCTGTCAAACGGGAAGGCGGCCGCATCCACCAGCCCCTCCAGCGCAAGGATCAGGATGCCTTCGTTGGAAAACTCTTCCACCAGCGTTTGCAGGGCCTCGGTGGCGGTTGCCGCCTTGATCACGACCAGTTGGTAATGCCCGGCATAGCCGTCTTCATCCTCATCCGCCCAATCGGGATCAAAGGCATCGACGCAAACGGCAAAGGCGCCGGTGGCAGGGCCTTCGGCCTCATCCGGTTCAAACACATGCGCGTCCGACACGCAGATTTCGCCCGAATCCTGCGCCACCTCGACCATTTCGTCGATCTCCACCTCGAAAGGTAGCATTTCATCGTCGAAATCCTCGACCGCGCCGGCGTGCAGGATGCGGGTCAGGCGCAATCCGTTGGCGGTGATCGAGTTCGACAGGGTGGACAGCGCCTCGAACAGGTCTTCGGCCTCCAGCACGAAAAAGCGGGCCTCGCCGCCATAGATGCCGTCATCCTCCATCAGGGCTTGGCCTTCGGGATCAAAAGCCTCGACAGCTGCGTAATAGGTTCCCATGGCGTGGCCTTTCTCGTGGTGATTGGCGGGTTGCGGTCAGCAGTGACCGACCCTGCCTGTCTATACCCCGCGTCTATGACC
>CAMFLG010000040.1 GCA_945957495.1 uncultured Pseudorhodobacter sp.
GGTGACACCTTTGCCAAGGCACGGCCGCTGCCCGCATTGGCCGAGGGCGAACTGATCGCCTTCCGCTCTGCCGGGGCCTATGGCGCGGTGATGGCGTCGGAATACAACACCCGACCGCTGATCCCGGAAGTGCTGGTAAAAGGTGATCAATTCGCCGTCATCCGTGCGCGACCCAGCTATGATGAGATTCTGAACCGCGATAGCATACCAGAGTGGTTGTAAAGCCGAGGGCATGGCGACAAAAGACACAGATCAGGCGTTGAAACGGATCGAAACCCCGCTGCGGTTGACGCTGCTGGGGCTTTGGGCCGAGCGGCTGACCTTTGCCTTCTGGCCGGTGTGGACGATCACCCTTGCGGCGGTGGCCGCGATCTCCTTTGGGCTGCAAGACATCCTGCCGATGGAAGTGGCGTGGTTCGGCATGGTGCTGACCGTGCTGGGCTGGGTTTGGGCGCTGGTGCATGGCGTATTGGCGTTTTCGCGCCCGACGCGGACCGAGGCGCTGATCCGGCTGGATTCGCGCCTGCCCGGCCAGCCGATTGCGGCCTTGCAGGACACGCAGGTGATCGGGGCGGGCGATGACGCCTCGCGCGCGGTCTGGGCCGCGCATCGCGCCCGGATGGCGGCGCGTGCGGCGGGGGCCAAACCGGTAGAGCCGAACCTGCGGCTTTCGGCGCGCGACCCGTTCGCGCTGCGCTATGTGGCGCTGACGGCGCTGGTGATGGCGCTGCTGTTCGGATCAATCTGGCGGGTAGCCTCGGTCAACGCTATGGCGCCGGGGGGTGGGGTGAACACCGCCACCGGCCCGGCCTGGGAAGGCTGGGCACAGCCACCCGCCTATACCGGCAAACCCGCGCTGTATCTGAACGATCAGACCGCCGACGTGCTGACCCTGCCGGTCGGCACGCGGCTGCAGATCCGCATGTATGGCGAACCCGGCGCGCTGATCCTGTCGGAAACCGTGTCGGGCAGCACCGATGCAACGCCGGCCTCGCAGGCCACGCATGATTTCAAGGTGATGCAATCGGGCAAGCTGGCCATTCAGGGCGAAGGCGGACAGGAATGGCGCGTTGTGGCGACGCCTGACGCCCCGCCTGCCGTCACCCCGGCACAAGACATCGGGCGCGAGGCGGATGGCCGGTTCAAACAGAAATTCACCGCGACCGATGATTACGGCGTGACCAAGGGTGAGGTCAGCATCGCGCTTGATCTGCCCGCAGTGGACCGCATCTATGGGCTGGCCACCGATCCCGACCCGCAAAAGCCGGTGGTTCTGGACCTGCCCTTGCCTTTGAAAGGCAACCGGGCGGCGATTGATGCGACGCTGGTGGACGATCTTTCGGAAAACGTGCTGGCGAACCTGCCGGTGACGCTGACCTATCAGGTCAGCGATGCGGCGGGCCAGACCGGCGCGGCAGAGCCCATTCATGCGGTTCTGCCCGGCAAACGCTTTTTCGATCCGCTGGCTGCGGCGCTGATCGAAATGCGCCGCGATATTCTGTGGGCGCGGGCCAATGCGCCGCGCACGGTTCAGGTGCTGAAGGCGATCACGCATGAGCCGGATGGGTTTATCACCAACCAGAAGGCCTATCTGCGCCTGCGCGTGGCGATCAAACGGCTGGACGCCGAGGCTGCGAACCTGTCGGACACCACCCGCGACGAAGTTGCCGCAGAGTTGTGGCAAATCGCCCTGTTGATCGAGGAAGGCGACCTGCAGACCGCCAAGGCCCGGCTGGACCACGCGCAAGACCGCCTGAACGAGGCGATCCGGCGCGGTGCCAGCCAGGAAGAGATTCAAGACCTGATGGATGAAATGCGTCAGGCGCTGAACGATTATCTGGAAGAGCAGGGCAAGAACGCCCCGGAAGACCCCAACGACGAAACCTCGCGCAATGATCAAGGCCCGACGATCACGCAGGATCAGATGCAGCAGATGTTGGACAAGCTGCAACAGCTGATGGAAGAGGGCAAAACCGCCGAGGCGCAGCAGTTGATGGACCAACTGCGGCAGATGATGGAAAACATGCGGGTCGTCAAAGGCGACGGTCAGGGTCAGGGCGGTCCGGGCAAACAGGCGATGAAGGATCTTGGCGATACCTTGCGCGATCAGCAGGGGCTTGCCGATGACTCTTTCCGCGATCTGCAGGATGGCCAGATGGGTCAGGACGGCCCTTCCAAGGATGGCAAAAGCCTGGCCGAGCGTCAGCAAGAGCTGCGCGACCGGCTGGACCAGTTGAAAAAGGATGGCGACCTGCCCGGCAAGAACAGCGACAAGGGCAAGTCCGGTCGCCAGAAACTCGACGACGCGGGCCGCGCCATGGACGAGGCGGAACAGGCCCTGCGTGACGGCGATCTGCCGGGTGCGCTGGACAAGCAGGCCGAGGCGATGGACCAGATGCGGAAAGGAATGCGCGATTTCGGCGATGCGCTGGCCGAGGCGGATCGAAAGGAAGGCACCGCGCCGCAAACCGAAACAGCCAAAAATCCGGACCCCAATGGTACGCGCGATCCCTTGGGCCGCGACAATTCTGCCCATATCGGATCTGACAAGAACCTGCTGCAGGGCGAAGACGTTTACCGCCGCGCGCAGGAATTGCTGAACGAAATCCGCAAACGCTCTGGCGATCAGAGCCGCCCGGAAAACGAACGCAGCTACCTTAAGCGGTTGCTGGATCTGTTCTAAAGCCTGTCTGGTTAACACGGAATCGAAAATCGCTGCCTCTCGCTGCGCTCGACCGCGAATTTCGATCCGCATGTATCAATGAAAACCAGACGGGCCCTTGGGCGTATCGCGTTTGGTCGAATTCGGATATTCACCGACCGGGGCGAGGCAGCGTTTTTGAAGAATAACGCGTTCGCCCCGATCGGTGAATTCAATTGAACGCGATACGCCCTAGGGCGGTGGATCAGGCGTTCTTGCCGATCAGGCCATTCAGAAAACCAATGGCCTGTGTGACCATCCGGTCAAGCCCCATGCGCAATTGGTCAACCCAGGCGATGTAGGCGTTCAGCACCCCGGCTGCGGCAGGAAACTGCAAGGCCAGTTTGGGCGCCATCATGTAGATAACCGCCATTGCGATGGCGATCAGGATCATCAGGGTAAAGCCGCTGCGAAAGCCTGATCGTTTCGGCGCCTCGACAGGAAGTGCTTCGGCCATCGACATCGCCTCACCGGCCCGCTTTTCGCTGCTGGAGCGCAGGGTCGAGTTCAACTCTTCGATCTCGGGCAATAACTCGCGGCGGGGTTGCGGTTTTTCCGCGCTAGTGCCCGGCGCGTCGCGGCGCGTCACGCGGGCGGGCATCGTTGCGGGCACAAGGCCCATTTCGGTTTGGGTTTCGATCACAGGCGGGGTTTCGGATTTCCGCGCCTCGACCTCGCGCTCTGCCTCTTCGCGCAGGACTGCCAGAACAGATTCGTCGATCGAGCGTAAAACCGGTTCGGGCGCGGCGGGGGCGATGGGGGCTGCGGGGGCAGGCGGTGCCTCGTACAAGGCCTCTTCCGCCTCTGCCGCGGCCTCTACCGCAGGGGAGGGCTGAAACCAGGTGTGGCCGCAGTTGGAACATTGCACATCGCGGCCGGTGTCGGGAATGACCGACGCATCAACCTCGTATTCGGCATCGCAGTTCGGGCAGACAAGACGCATATTTTGGCTTTACCGGATCATTTTGTATTCAGGGTCAGAAGCGTTGTAGCAACGAAACCCGGCTTCTCCAAGCCTTTGTGGTGAATGTTCGCCTCGCCCGATTGAATCCGCCGCTTGCTTGGGCAATGGTGCAACGCAGTTGGACAACCGCCCGAACGAGGATACCCAGGTGATAGCCTTCGATAACGTCGCCTATAGCTACGGCGGGGGCGAATTGCTTTCCGAGATTTCGCTGCGTCTTGCGCCGGGGTCGTTTCATTTTCTGACCGGGCCGTCCGGGGCGGGGAAATCGACGTTTCTGAAGCTGTGCTATGCCGAATTGCTGCCCACGGCAGGCCGCGTCACCCTGTTTGACCGCGAGGTGCGCAGCCTGACGCGGGATGACATCGCGCTCAGCCGCCGCCGCATTGGCGTGGTGCATCAGGACTGCCAGTTTCTGGATCACCTGCCGCTGGCCGCCAACGTTTCGCTGCCGCTGACCGTGGCCGGGCGCAGTTCCGAGGCGCAGGATCTGACAGATCTCTTGGGCTGGGTCGGGCTGGGGCAATTGGCCAGCGCCCTGCCGCCGCAACTGTCAGGGGGCGAACGGCAACGCGCGGCGCTGGCGCGGGCGATCATCATGGGGCCGGATGTGATCCTGGCGGATGAACCCACCGGCAACCTGGATTGGGAGATGTCTTTGCGGTTGTTGACGCTGTTGGTCGAATTGAACCGGATGGGCAAGACGGTGCTGATCGCCACGCATGACCTGAACCTGATCCGGCAGGCCAAAAGCCAGATTGCCGCGCGGGTGCTGCGGATTTCGAAACGGCGGATTCAGCTGGCGGGGGCCGATCTGTGAGCCGGCTTTCCCTGTTTCGCCGCGATGGCCAATCCGATCGCGTGGTGCCGCCGTCAGGTCACACCGCCTGGCTGACCTCTTTCACCGCAGGGGCCATGGCCTTTCTGGCGGTGTTCGCGCTGGCGCTGTCGCTGGCGGCGGGGCGTCTGGCCGACCGCTGGTCGGACGCGCTGGAGCGGACGGCCACGATCCGGCTGGCCGCTCCAGAGGATCAGAAAGACGTGCAGACCAAGGCGGTTCTGGATATTCTGGCCACGACCACCGGCGTCGCCTCGGCCCGCGCGCTGAGCGATGAGGAACAGCGCGCCCTGCTGGAGCCGTGGTTCGGCCCCGATCTGCCGCTGGACGCGCTGCCCCTGCCCCGGCTGATCGAGATTACCGAGGGCGATCCCGGTTATGACGGCGAGGGCCTGCGGCAGCGGCTTGCGGCAGAGGCACCCGGGGCGGTGCTGGACGATCACACCCGCTGGCGCAGACCGCTGGCGGTGGCGGCGTCGCGGCTGCGGCTGTTGGGGCTGTTGTCCATCGCGCTGATCGGCACGGCGACGGCGGCGATGATCACGCTGGCGGCCAGTGCGGCGCTGGCGGCGAATGCGCAGGTAATCAAGGTACTGCGGCTGGTGGGCGCGCGCGACAGCTATATCGCCCGCGCCTTTGTGCGGCGGTTCACCCTGCGCGCCCTGGGCGGCGCGGCCATCGGCACGGTCTTGGGGATGATCGGCATTGCGCTGTTGCCCTCTACCGATACGGCGGGCGGATTTCTGACCGGGCTGGGGTTCGAGGGCATGGGCTGGCTGTGGCCGCTAACTCTGCCGCCCCTGGCGGCGGTGGTGGCCTTTCTGGCGACCCGCGCCGCTGCGTTCCGCAAACTTCGGGAGCTGACCTGATGCCGAAACCTGTTCAATGGCTGTTGTCGCTGATCTTCATTGTGCAGATGTATCTGGCAATGGCGGTGATCGGGCTTTTGTGGCTGCCCTATGCGCTTTACAGCCGCGACGGTGCCGTATCGGCCTGCCATGCGTTTTGCCGGTGGGTGCGGCTGACGCTGCGGCTGCTGTGCGGGCTGCGGACCGATGTGCGCGGCACGGTGCCAGTGGGCGAAGAGTTGATTGCGCCGAAGCATCAAAGCTTTCTGGACATCATCCTGATCTATGGCGCGCTGCCGCGTGCCAAGTTCATCATGAAAGCCGAACTGCGCTTTGCGCCGATCTTGGGCTGGTACGCGTTGCGCATCGGCTGCGTGCCGGTGAACCGGGGCAAGCGCGGGGCGGCGATCACCAAGATGATGCGCGATGTGAAATCGGGTCAGGCCGACCCCGGCCAGTTGATCATCTATCCGCAGGGCACCCGCGTCGCCCCCGGGGCCTATCTGCCCTACAAGGTGGGCACAGCCGCACTTTATGCGCAACTGGGCCAGCCTTGCGTTCCGGTGGCGGCGAATGTCGGGGTGTTCTGGCCCAAGCGTGGCATCACCCGGCACCCGGGGCTTGCCGTCGTTGAATTCCTGCCCGCGATCCCGCCCGGCCTGACTAATGCCACCTTCATGGCAACGCTGGAAGAAGCGGTGGAAACAGCATCGAACACCCTGCTGGCCGAGGCAGGGTTTCAGGCATGAGCACCTCTGCCGCCACCATCGCGCATATTCTGGATACGCTGGCCGATCTGCCGCTCAGCAGCCGGAAGATGTTCGGCGAATACGCGCTGTATCTGGAGGGCAGGACGGTGGCCTTCGTTTGCGATGACACCTTGTTCATCAAGCCCACGCCGGGGGCGGCTGCGGTTTTGCCCGATGCCGAGCGCGGCCCAGCCTATCCGGGCAGCAAGGATTACATCATCGGGTCAGAGGCGCTGGACGACCCCGACCTGTGCATCCGCGCCCTGCGTGCGGCAGCCGCAGACACGCCGCCACCGAAGCCTAAGAAAGCAAAGGTGAAATGATGGAATGGATCACCGATCTGGACACATTGCACGCGCAGTACGGCACCCCGGGCAAACCGGCGGTAGCCAAGGTGGCGGCACACCTGACCCCCGCCTATCGCGGCTTTATCGAGGCGTCGCGGTTCTGCATCCTGTCCACCGTCGGCCCTGAAGGCACCGACGGCAGCCCGCGCGGCGATGAGGGGCCGGTGGTGACTGTGCTGGACAGCCAGACCGTCGCCCTGCCGGATTGGAAGGGCAATGAGCGGATCGACAGTTTGCGCAACATTGTCCGCGATGGCCGGGTGTCCTTGTATTTCATGGTGCCGGGCTCTACCACCTCTGTGCGGATCAACGGCACCGCGCGTCTGACGGCGGACGAAGACCTGCGCGTCCGATTTGATCGCGGCGGCGTGCATCCGCGCACCGTCATCGTGATCCGCGTGGCAGAGGTCTATTCGCAATGCGCCCGCGCGCTGCAACGTTCGGCGCTATGGACATCGGGTGATCTGTCAGCGGGGCTGCCCAGCGTCGGGCAGATGTTGCAGGACGCCACCGCAGGTGTGATCGACGGCGCGGAATATGACCGCGAGCGCTCCACACGGGCGCATCTGGGTTGGTGGTAGGCTACTTGCGCGGCGCAAGCGTGCCAAACACCCGATCCCAGAACGCCGAAGTGACGCCAAAGTTATGCTCTGTATCGTGGTGATGCACGGCATGCAGTTTGATCAGGCGCCGCATGGATCGTGACCCGCCGCTGCCCAGATGATGCACGATGTAGTGCACCCCGACATAGGCCAGATAGCCCAGCATGACACCCGCCGTCAGGGCGGCGGCGGATTGGTCGCCCGCCAGCCAGGTCATCGGCCAATAGACCAGCAGGAAGAACGCGATCACCGTGCCAATCGTCGGCGTCCCGGTCAGCGCGCGCGGGGCGTCGTGATGCGCCATATGCACTGCCTTCAGGAAGGGCGCATGGTGAAAGGCAAAGCGGTGGATCAGGTATTCCGCCAGCGTCCACAACAGCCCGCCCAGCGCAAAGACGCCAACCGAAAGCAGCGCCCGCTGCAGATCGGCCCCGCTGAGCGAAAGGTAGAGGCACAGCAGGATCAGGGGCGGATAGACGACGAAATCCAGGAAAAACGCCCAAGCGGGCATTTCGGTTGCAAAAAGATGCTGCGCGCGGTCCCGCACCATGCGCACGGCACGCGCCCACCGACCCGGATTCGCATCAACACGTTCCATCTGGCCGCCTGTCTTTTTTGATGCCGCCCCCAAAGGGAAATCCGGCAACTACCACCAAAGCTTAGCAAATCGGGGCTGAAAGTCCAGTCAGGGCGACGTTATGCCGCCAGCCCTTTGGAGCCCATGTCGATGAATTTCTGCCGCCGATCCTTGATCAGCGTTTCGGGTTTCTTGCCGGAAAGCTCTTTCAGCATCGTCTCGATGGCTTTGCCCACGGCCTCGATCGTCTCTTTGCGGCCACGCTGTGCGCCGCCGATGGGTTCCTTGACGATGCGGTCGATCACGCCCAGTTTCTGCAGATCCTGCGCGGTCAGGCGCAGGGCGGTCGCGGCCTCGCGCATCTTTTCGGCGTCTTTCCACAGGATCGAGGCGCAGCCCTCGGGCGAAATCACCGAATAGACCGAATGTTCCAGCATGGCGATGCGGTTGGCGGTGGCGAAGGCAACCGCGCCACCGGAGCCGCCCTCACCGATGATGACCGAGATCACCGGCACGCCGATTTCAAGGCTTTTCGCGGTAGAGCGCGCGATGGCCTCGGACTGGCCCCGCTCTTCCGCGCCCTTGCCCGGATAGGCGCCGGGCGTGTCAATCAAGGTGATCACCGGCAGGCGGAAGCGGTGCGCCAGATCCATCAGGCGCACGGCCTTGCGATAGCCTTCGGGGCGGGCCATGCCAAAGTTGTGTTCGATCCGCGATTTGGTGTCATTGCCCTTTTCGTGGCCGATCACCACGACAGGCGTATCATTGAACCGCGCCAGACCGCCCAGAACCGCGTGGTCATCGGCAAAATTGCGATCCCCGGCAAGGGCGGTGTATTCGGTGAACAGCGCCTCGATATAGTCCTTGGAATGCGGGCGGTCGGGGTGGCGTGCCACCTGGCATTTGCGCCAGGCATCGAGGTCTTTGTACATTTCCTTCAGCATCAGATCGGCCTTGCGATCCAGCGCTTCGGCCTCTTTGCTGACATCCATCCCGGATTCGCCGCGCGCCATGGCCCGCAACTCTTCGGCCTTGCCTTCGATTTCGGCCAAAGGCTTTTCGAATTCCAGATAGTTCATCAAAGCACTCCCTCAGGCGGTGGCCCACTATATGCCCTCGCCTGCCCCGAAGTGCAACTCGGCAAGCGGGGCTTGTCTGTAAATGCGCGGATGGGGCGCGGGCAAGACCCTGCCCGCATCCTGTGGTGGTCTTAGATAGTCCCGATAAGTTCGGATTGCTTTACAATCACTTCCGCCTGTTTGATCGAGGCGATGTCCACCAGACGGCCCTTGTAGACGGTTGCGCCCTCACCCCGTTCTTTCGCGGCGGCCATGGCGGCGAGGATTTCGCGCGCCTCGGCAACTGCGGCTTCAGAGGGGGTAAAGACCTCGTTCGCAAGTGCGATCTGCTTGGGGTGAATCGCCCATTTGCCCACCATGCCCAGCGTGGCAGAGCGGCGGGCCTGCGCGCGGAACCCCTCATCATCCGAAAAGTCGCCGAACGGCCCGTCCACCGGCAGAATGCCATGCGTGCGGCAGGCGGCAACGATGGCCGCTGTCGCCCAATGCCACGGGTCAGGCCAATATTGCGCGCCCTGCCGCAGCATGTAGTAGTTTTCCTGCGTGCCGCCGATGCCGGTGGTCTGCATCCCCATAGAGGCGGCGAAATCAGCCGCGCCCAGGCTCATCGCCTGCAAACGCGGGCTGGCGGCGGCGATTTCCTCGACATGCGCGATACCGGCGGCGGATTCGATGATGACCTCAAAGCTGATCGGTTTGCTACGGCCCATGGCGCGTTCGATCGCCGTCACCAGCGCATCGACGGCATAGATATCGGCGGCGCAACCGACTTTTGGAATCATGATCTGATCCAGCCGGTCGCCGCCCTGTTCCAACAGGTCCACCACGTCACGATACCAATAGGGCGTATCCAGACCGTTGATGCGCACCGACAGGGTTTTCTTGCCCCAATCGACGGCAGAGATGGCCTGAATGATGTTGGCACGCGCCGCGTCCTTGTCGGTAGGGGCTACGGAGTCTTCCAGATCAAGGTTGATCACATCCGCCGCGGAGGCCGCCATCTTTTCAAACAGCGCCGGGCGCGAGCCGGGGCCGAACAACTGGCAGCGGTTCGGACGGGCGGGCGGGCTGGGTTGCAGGCGGAACGACATCGGCAGGCACCTCGGTAATGATGTTTCGCAATCTTTGGCCAATTCGTTAGAATATTGCGCACAAGGGTGCAAGCGCGATTTGCAGGTGCAGCAATTTTCGCGCCGCATTGCCGCGACTTGGGCAAAGGCCTTCCCTCACCCGCCGCTAAGGGAAATAACTTGGGCAGGCTTTGTGGAGTTGAACATGATCACCGTCACCCGCGAGAGATTCGCCCTGGCGCAGACCTTCACCATCTCGCGCGGGTCCAAGACCCATGCGGATGTGCTGACGGTGCGTGTTGTGCGCGACGGCGTCACCGGTTGGGGCGAATGTGTGCCCTATCCGCGCTATGGCGACACGCAGGACAGTGTTACCGCGCAGATTGCGGCGCTGCCCGAGGGGATTTCGCGGGCCGGGGTGCAAACCGCCCTGAACCCGGGTTCAGCCCGCAACGCCGTGGATTGCGCGCTGTGGGATTGGGAGGCCAAGCGCGCCGGGCGGCCCGTGTGGCAACTGGCAGGTCTGCCTGCACCAAAGCCGGTGCGCATTGCCTATACGCTGTCGCTCGACACGCCTGAGGCGATGCAGGCCGAGGCCGCGAAACAGGCGTTCCGGCCGATCCTGAAGATCAAGCTGGGCACACCTGACGACATGCCACGGTTAGAGGCGGTGCGGCGGGGTGCGCCGAAATCGGTGCTGATCATCGACGCCAACGAAGGCTGGACACCCGAGGTTTACACCGACCTTGCCCCGCATCTGTTGCGCCTTGGCGTGGCCTTGGTGGAACAGCCCTTGCCGCAAGGGGCCGACGACATGCTGGCCGACATTGCCCGGCCCCTGCCGGTGGCCGCAGACGAATCCGCGCATGATGCGGCCTCTTTGGCGGCGCTGCAGGGCAAGTATGACGTGGTGAACCTGAAGCTGGACAAGACCGGCGGCCTGACCGAGGCCTTGGCCGCCCGGGCCGAGGCTGCGCGGCTGGGATTGCGCCTGATGGTTGGCTGCATCGTCGGATCGTCGTTGGCGATGGCGCCTGCGGTGCTGGTGGCGCAGGGGGCGGCCTATTGTGATCTTGACGCCCCGCTGCTTCTGCGGGAAGACCGCGCCACGCCCCTGATTTACGATGCCGATGGGGTCCACCCTGCAACCGCCAGTCTTTGGGGATCGTAACGCTTGAAAACCCAACCTAGATAGGTTATTTATGGTTACGGTCCATCGTGCATTCGGGTGCCGCTTTGTCATCTTCTCGAACGATCACGAACCTGCGCATATTCACGTTGTCGGCGCAGGCTGCGAAGCAAAGGTGCAGTTGAACGGCGAGATGGGGCTGACCTTGGTTTGGCATGTGGGGTTCAAGCCCGCAGACATGCGCAGGATCATGGCCGAAGTCCTGAAAGAACGCGCAACGCTGCTGGCAAAGTGGGATGAGATTCATGGGTGAAAACATCAGCTGTCTGATCGCCGATGCGCAGGACCGCGGTCAAGCAGTTCTGGAGACGACCCCGCTTGCCTTGGCGGCGGCCTATGAGGTGAACAGTGAAATGCTCATCATTCACCTCAAGAACGGGTGCAAGGCCGAGATTCCTGCGAACCTGGTTCAGGGTCTGGCGGATGCCGCCCCGCAAGTGCGGGCAAATGTCGAGGTTTCAGGCATCGGTTACGGGCTTTATTGGCCCGATCTTGATCTTGATCTGTCCGTCCCGGGTCTACTGGCAGGTGTTTTTGGCACCAAAGCGTGGATGAACAGCCAGCGCGCCGCGACCGCAGGCGCCGCAACCTCTGACGCGAAATCGCAAGCCGCACGGCGAAACGGCTCCCTAGGGGGAAGACCCCGAAAATCTTTACCTTCCGCCAATGCATGATCTTCAGGAACGAGAACAGGAAAACCATGACCCGCACTGTCTATCTGAACGGCGAATATCTGCCGGAAGCCGAAGCCAAAATCTCGATCTTTGATCGGGGGTTCCTGATGGCGGATGGGGTCTATGAAGTGACCTCGGTGCTGGGCGGCAAGCTGATCGACTTTGCAGGCCATTGCGCGCGGCTGTCACGCAGCCTGGCAGAGCTTGGCATGACAAATCCGCATACCGATGCCGAATGGCAGGCGATCCATCACGAACTGGTCACGCGCAACGCGGTGATTGACGGGATGGTCTATCTGCAGGTGACGCGCGGCAACCCCGGCGACCGCAGCTTTGCCTTCCCAGACCCGGAAATCGCGCCGACGGTGGTTTTGTTCACCCAATCCAACCCCGGCCTTGCCGACAATCCCATGGCCAAGACCGGCATGAAGGTGATCTCTATCCCCGATGTGCGGTGGGGGCGGCGCGATATCAAGACGGTGCAGCTGCTATACCCGTCGATGGGAAAGATGGCGGCGAAAAAGGCCGGGGTCGATGACAGCTGGTTCGTTGAGGACGGTCATGTGACCGAAGGCACCTCGAACAACGCCTATATCATCAAGGGCAACCGCATCATCACCCGGCAGCTGAGCCATGACATCCTGCACGGCATCACCCGGGCCGCCGTACTGCGCTTTGCCGTCGAGGCGCAGATGGAGGTTGAGGAACGCCCCTTCACCATCGCCGAAGCCCAAGGCGCGGATGAGGCCTTCATCACCTCTGCATCGGCTTTCGTGATGCCGGTTGTGGAAGTGGACGGCGTGGCGGTGGGAACAGGCGCGCCCGGCAAGATCGCGGCCCGGCTGCGCGAGATCTATCTTGAGGAAATGCTGAAGTCGGCGATCTGAGGGATTTGCGCCACAACCG
>CAMFLG010000041.1 GCA_945957495.1 uncultured Pseudorhodobacter sp.
CCGCCGATGTTCACCGTCACGGGGTTCAGCCCGGTCGCCGAAACACAGGCGATTGCCTGCACCGCATAGGCCTCCATCACCTCGGCCATCGCCAGATCCTGCGGCGCGACGCCAGCCCCGGCCAGCACCGCGCGGATGGCGGCCACCGGGGCCAGCCCAGGTTCCACCGGATCGCCGCCAAGCGTGACGCCACCCAGCAGGCGCAAACCCCGGCCCGCTGCGATGCGATCCGACACCACCAGAACGAAGGCCGCCGCATCCGCCGCCACAGCCGTGTTGGCGGCGGTGATCGTGCCGCAAACCGGCTTCGCCCGCGCGGCCACGGCAGGCTTCAGCCCGCGCGCGAAGGCGTCGCGGTCTTGCCCCAGCAAGCCCACAACCTCACCCGGCAGAACCCGCGCCTTGCGGTGGCTTTCAACCGCCCAATCGTCTTGCGCGGCGCGGGAAATGCCCAGCCGCGCGGCCAGCGCCTGCGCCGCCTCTGCCATGCCCGGGTCGCGGTCAGGCCAGGGGGTGAAACGCGCCTGATCATATTCCACGGCCGGGCCGCCCTCCGGGTCGGTGCGAAACCGTAGCGGGCGGCGCGAATAGCTTTCGACACCGCCCGCGATGACCACCTCTGCCGCGCCACTTTCCACCATGGCGCGCGCAAGCAAGATCGCATCCAGCCCGCCCGCGCATTGCCGGTCTGTGGAAAGCCCGGCCACGCTTTCGGGCAAACCGGCGGCCAAGGCCACGCGTCGCGCCGGATTGCCGCCCGCGCCCAGCGCGTTCGAAACGATGATCTCATCCACCCGATCCGCCCCGATCCCGGCCTGTTCCAGCAGGGCCGCGATGACAGGGCTGGCCAGATCTTCGATCTCCAACCGGGCAAAGGCGCCACCCCGGGGCACGACGGCGGTGCGTTTGGCGGCAAGGATTGCGGTCATAGCCCGACCTCTTGCGCCAGACGCACAAGGTCGGTCTTACCCGACGGCAGGCTTGGCCAGTCTTGCAACCAGATCGCCGCGCGGGGGGATTTCAGGGCACCCAGACGGGCGCGGCAGGCGGCAAGGATGGCGCCTTCCTGTGCGCGATCCCCCAGCAGTACCGCCACCAGCACCGCGCCGCGCAGGGGGTCAGGCCGGGGCAAGACGGCGACGCGGCGCGCACCGGGCAGGCTGGCGATGAAGCTTTCGATCTCTTCGGGAAACACGTTCTGGTCGGCCACCGTCACCATCCGCCCGGCGCGGCCCGCAAGGTAAAGATGGCCGTCGCAAAGCCGCCCCACCTCGCCCACGGAAAGCCAGCCCTGATCCCACTCTGCGCCGCCGGGATCGCCGCCCGCATAGCCATCAAACAGATAGGGGCTGCGCAGCCAGATCATGCCCAGACCAAAGGCGTCCGGGTGACGGATTTCAATTTCGACCCCCGGATAGGCGCGGCCCACCGACGCCTCGGGTGTTTGCGCATCGGCCAAGGTGATGAAACTGGCCTCGGCTGCGCCGTAGAACTCACGCAGACTGGCCGGGGTGATTTCGGCCAAGGCCGCGCGCAAACCGCTGTTGAGTTTTGATCCCCCCACCACGATCAACCGCAGATGGGGAAGTTCGGCACCGCCCGCCTCGACCAGCAGGCGCAGTTGCGCGGGCGTGGCATACAGCAGATCCACGTTTCGCGCCGCCATCGCCGCGCGTTGCCGATCCGGGCGCGCGCCGTTCAAAAGGTGCAATTCCGCCCCCAGATGCACCGCCTCGACCGCGCCATAGAGCGCGAGCGATTGTTGCAGATCGCCCAGAACGGCCACCCGGGTGCCCGGCCCGATACCGAACAGCCCCGCGTTCACCTGAAAGCTGGCAATCCAGGAGGCCATGCTACGCAAGATACGGCGGGGCGTGCCGGAGGAACCCGAGGTCAGTGTTTCAAAGCGGCCCGCGTCTTGCGGTGCCGCACCCTTGCCGCCGATGCGAAAGGGCTTGCCCGGCTCTGCCATGGCCCGCGCCAGCGCCATGCCCGCCGGATGTTCGGAAATCACCCCACCGCCCAAGGTTTGCGGCACAACCGCACCCGCCGCATCAAACACCCGCGCCAAAAGGTGCCAGCGGAACACATCTTTCAGATTGTCAGAAATATCGCCGCCAAGGGCTCCCATCCCGCAGCCCTCTTGCGCGCGGACGGTCAGCGCCGACCCAGCAGCGAAACCATCCGGCGCAGGGCCAGAAGGTAGCCTTCGGTGCCAAAGCCCGCGATCACCCCTTCCGCCCGGGTAGAGACGTGCGAATGATGCCGGAACGCCTCGCGCTTGTGGATGTTCGAGATGTGAACCTCCAGTACCGGGCCTTGGAACGCATTCAGCGCATCCAGAATGGCAATGGACGTGTGCGAATAGGCGCCGGGATTGATGATGATGCCTGCGGCCTCGTTGCGGGCGGCGTGAATCCAATCCACCAGAACGCCCTCATGGTTCGATTGGGCGCAATGCACCACCGCGCCAAGTTCGCTGGCCAGTGCCGCCAAGGCCTTGTCAACATCGGCCAGCGTCTCACGCCCATAGATTTCCGGCTGGCGCAGGCCAAGCAGGTTCAGGTTGGGGCCGTTCAAGACGTAGATGGGTTTGCTCACGGAAATGCCGTCCTATCGCGAAGTTCGCGGAACCTTACCCGATCCACGGCAAAGCGCAAACCACCGATCCGCAGAAAGAAAAGGACGCGCCCTTCATGGGGAAGGGCGCGCCGATAGGTCACGCGGCTGCGGGGCCATAAGCGAGGGAGACAATCAACGCTTACGCGACCTTTTCCAGGGCAACTTCCGGGGAAATCCCCAAGGCCCGGACGACTTCGCGGGTCAGGTCGGGGCGGTTCAAGGTGTAGAAGTGCAGATCCTGCACGCCGCCCTCGATCAGACGAGAGCACAGCGTCGTGCATTGCGTCAGCGCCAGCAGGTCTTCGCGGCCGTCCCGTTTGGCCATGACGAACCCCTCATCCAGGCGCAGCGGGATGGTGGCGCCGCAGCGGGCGGCGAATTTCTTCACGCCATCCCAGCTTTGGATCGGCAGAATCCCGGGGACGATCGGCGCGGTGATGCCCGCCTTCACGCAGGCATCGCGGAAGCGGAAGAACGTATCCGCCTCGAAAAAGAACTGGGTGATGGCGCTGCTGGCCCCTGCGTCGATCTTGCGTTTCAGCCAGGTGACATCGGCAAAACGGTCGGCGGCATCGGGGTGCGGTTCGGGATAGGCGCCGACGCGGATGTTGAATTTCCCGGTCTTGGCCAGCGCCGCCACCAGTTCTGACGAATCGGCGAAACCGTCGGGATGGGGGGCAAAGCGGCTGGCACCTTTGGGCGCATCGCCGCGCAGGGCGACGATTTCGGTCACGCCCATGTCGGCATAATTCGCTGCGATCTCCAGCGTTTCGGTGCGGGTCGCATCCACGCAGGTCAGATGGGCGGCAACGTTCAGCCCGTAGTTCTGCTGGATGGTTGCCACCGCGTCATGCGTCAGTTTGCGCGTGGTGCCGCCCGCGCCATAGGTCACAGAGACGAATTCCGGTTGCATCGGGGCCAGCGCCTGCACGCATTCCCACAGTTTGAACGAGGCGTCCAAAGACTGCGGCGGGAAGAATTCGAAGGAAATGCGCGGGGTGGTCATGGGACAGGCTCCTTTTGCTTGTCGCTTTGTCTCACAGCCCGTAAAATGAATCCAATTCATAGTTTTCAAGATGAACATGAGGTTGACAGCATGTATCTGGAATTGCGCCACCTGCGCACCATCCGCGCCATTCATCAGGCGGGCGGGCTGGCCCGTGCGGCTGATCTGATGAACATGACCCAATCGGCGCTAAGCCATCAGGTGGCCGGGTTAGAGGCGCAGGTGGGGATGGAACTGTTCGTGCGGCGGTCCAAACCGATGACGCTTTCGGCAGCAGGGATCAGAATGCTGCGCGCGGCAGAGCGGATCTTGCCGGAAATCACCGCGCTGGAGGAAGAGTTCCGCGCGCTTCAGGCCGGGAAAACCGGGCGGCTGCACATCGCCATTCAATGCCATGCCTGTTTTGACTGGCTGTTCCCGGTGCTGGAACTGTTCCGCCATGCCTGGCCCGAGGTGGATGTGGATATCCGCGCCGGTCTGGCCTTTGACAGCTTTCCGGCGTTGTTGCGCGAAGAGGTCGATCTGGTGATCTCCTCCAACCCCGAACCCCTGCCGGGGATCACCATGAACCCGCTGTTTGACTATCACCCGGTGTTCATCGCCTCGGCGCAGAACCCGCTGGCGGCAAAAGACCGGATCGAGGCCGAAGATTTCCGCGACCAGACGCTGATCACCTATCCGGTCGGACGCGACAAGCTGGATGTGTTCACCGAACTGCTGACAGAGGCCAAGGTTGAACCCCGCGCACAGCGGCCGGTGGAGTTGACGGCGGTGATTCTGATGCTGGTCGGCAGCAATCGCGGCGTGGCGGTCTTGCCCGATTGGGTGCTGCGCGATGTGAAAACGAACGCCGACTACATCACCCGCCCGCTTGGCGACGGAACGATCACCAAGCGCCTGTTCGCTGTCACCCGATCCGAAGACGCTGAAAAGCCCTACCTTTCGCATTTCCTTCGGCTGGGGCGATCCGAAGCGGTAAAACTGCAACGCACATAAAGCTTTACTTTTTTGCGCAGCCGATGGCTCTTGTTTCATAAGCCTGCTTATAATATCTGGCGCTTATGAAAACCGATGTAGATCAGCTTGGCCTCTTGTTGCACGACGGCTCTCGCCAGTTGCGCCGCTGCTTTGAACAGCGGGCGGCCTCTTATGGGCTGTCATCGGCGCAATGGCGGCTGCTGGTGCATGTGCTGCGCGAAGGCGGCGTGACGCAGGCGCGGCTGGCGGACCGGCTGGAGATCGAGCCGATTTCCGTGTCGCGGCTGGTAGACCGGATGGAACAGGCCGGTTGGGTCCAACGCCAGGCCGATCCGAACGACCGTCGCATCAAGATCATCGTCGCCACCGAAACGACCCACAAGCTGAAGGCCGAGGTGAAGGCCATCGCGCATTCGGTTTACGCCGAGGCGCTGTCGGGCCTGACACCCAATGCGCAGACGGCGTTGCTGTCGGGGCTTGCCACATTGAACGAAACCCTCTCGAACCTGCTGAATGATGGCTGTGCATCGGCCTGCAAGGACATGAAACATGACTGATACTGCCGCAATGACCCCGCCACCGCGCAAGAAACGGCGTTGGCTGATGATCGCCGGCCCTGCCGTGCTGCTTTTGGCGGCGGGTGGCTGGTGGCTGATGGGCGGGCGCTATGAAACCACCGAAAACGCCTATCTGCATCAGGCCAAGATCTCGATCGCCTCTTCCGTCGCGGGGCGGATCGACAAGGTTCTGGTCAGTGACAATCAGGTGGTCAAGGCGGGGGACGTGCTGTTTCAGGTTGATCCGGTGCCGTTCCGGCTGGCCTTGGCGCAGGCGGATTCGGCGGTGAACTCTGCCCGCATCGGGGTCGAGCAGTTGAAGCTGAGCTATGCGCAGGCACAGGCGCAACTGCGCCTGACAGAGGACGAGGCCGCCTATCAGACCTCCGAACGGGTGCGGCAGGAAAGCCTTGAATCCAAAGGGGTTGCCACCAATTCGGTGCTGGCTGACGCTCGCCACGCCGAACAAAAGGCCTTGGATCAGCGCGAACTTGCCCAGGAAAGCGTGGCGATGGCGCTGGCAGCCTTGGGCGGCAACCCGGATACACCGACCGACGCGCATCCCGCCGTGCAGGCGGCACTGATCGCCAAGGACAAGGCGGCCTATGATCTGGCGAATTCGGTGGTCAAGGCCCCGGCGGATGGGGTGATATATCAGGCCTCGTCCTTCAAACCGGGCCAGATGGTTGCGGTCAGCCAAAGCCTGTTCACACTGGTGCAGACCGGCGATGTCTGGGTGGATGCCAACTTCAAGGAAACCCAGTTGGAAGGCGTGGTTCCCGGTCGCCCTGCCACGATCAAGTTCGACGTGGACACGCGCCGCGAGGTTGACGCGGTGGTCGAGGCGATTGGTGCCGGAACCGGATCGGAGTTTTCGCTGCTGCCCGCACAGAACGCGACAGGCAACTGGGTTAAGGTCACGCAACGGGTGCCGGTGCGCCTGCGTCTGGTGAACCCTGCGGATGCCAATGGCCTGTCCTCGGGCATCAGCGCCTCGGTTTCCGTCGATACCGGGCGGTCGCGCAGCCTGTCCGATCTGAACCCCTTCGGTAAGTAATCCAAATGTCCACCGCCGCCCCCGAGGTGCCGCACAAGGGCCTGATCACGCTGTCGATCATGCTGGCGACGATCATGCAGGTGCTGGACACCACCATCGCCAACGTCGCCTTGCCGACGATGACGGGCGATCTGGGCGCCAGTCAGGACACGATCACCTGGGTGCTGACCAGCTATATCGTGGCCTCTGCCATCATGACCCCGGCGACGGGTTGGATTTCCGACCGGATCGGCAAGCGCGAGTTCTTCCTGATCTCGATTGCCGGGTTTGTGGCCACCTCGGTTGCCTGCGGTCTGGCGTGGAGCCTGCCGTCCATGGTGATGTTCCGCCTGCTGCAAGGCGTGTTCGGCGCGGCCATCGTGCCTCTGTCGCAGACCTTTCTGCTGGACATCAACAGCCGCGAAAAGGCGGGGCAGGCGATGGCGATGTGGGGGGCAGGCATCATGGTGGGGCCGATCATCGGCCCGACGCTGGGCGGCTGGCTGACCGAAAGCTTCAACTGGCGCTGGGTGTTTCTGGTCAACCTGCCGGTCGGCATCATCGCCTTTCTGGGCTGCGCGGCCTATCTGCCCAGAAGCGTCAAACGCCCGCGCCGGTTCGACTTTTTCGGTTTTGCCATGCTGTCGCTTGGCATCGGTTCGCTGCAGATGATGCTGGACCGGGGTGGAGAGCTGGATTGGTTTTCCGCAACCGAAACCTGGATTTACCTGTTCCTGACGCTGACCGGACTTTGGGTGTTCGTGATCCACATCCTTGGCGCGGAAAAGCCGTTTCTGGAACCAGAGATGTTCAAGGACCGCAACTTTTCGGTGGGTCTGGTGTTCATCTTTGTGATCGGCATCATTCTGTTGGCCAGCCTTGCGCTGTTGCCGCCGATGTTGTCGCGGATCTTTGGCTATCCGACCATCACCACCGGTCTGGTGATGGGGCCGCGCGGCGTGGGGACGATGTTTTCAATGATTATGGTCGGGCGGCTGGTGCGCACGGTGGACCCGCGCTTGCTGGTGTCGATCGGGCTGCTGTTTACCGCCGCCTCACTTTATTACATGACCGGTTTCACGCCGCAGATGGGCGCGGGCCCGGTGATCTGGACGGGCGTGTTGCAGGGGCTGGGGCTGGGTCTGGTGTTCGTGCCGCTGTCCACCATCGCCTTTTCCACCATTGACCCGATCTACCGCGCCGATGCCACCAGCCTGTTCAGTCTGGTGCGCAACATCGGCTCATCAATCGGGATTTCGATGGTGACGCTGATGCTGACCCGCAATGTGCAGATCAACCATGCCGATCTGGGCGTCTATATCTCGCCCTACAACTCTGTCTTTACCAACCTGCTGCCTGGTGCCGCAAAGAACCCGGTCATCATGCAGCAGATGGAGGGTCTGGTCAGCCAACAGGCGCTGATGATCAGCTATATCGACGATTTCAAACTGATGATGATCATTACCCTGTGCGCGCTGCCGCTGGCCTGGGTTTTGCGAAAACCGGAAGCACGCCCGATGGCACCGGGGCAGGCCCCGGTTGCACATGATTGATTTTCCCGGGCAGGCGCATTAACCTGCCCCGGCAACCCAAGGATAAGAAGGAGGGTGTCATGATGTTTCCGGCCTGCCACTCCCGTACCTTTGGCCCTGTTTCGGCCCTGCGCGAAGCGCGGGGCTGATCCGAAGCGCATCTGTTGATCTTCTGGTCCGCCCAAACCGTTGGCGATGTTTCGCCTTTGTTGAACGTTTTGAACCGGACCTGAACCATGAGCATTCTTGCCACCAAATCCCTGGGCCTGACCCTTGGCCAACCGCTGTTTGCCGACCTGAGCTTTACCATCGACGCGGGCGACCGCCTTGGCCTTGTCGCCGCCAACGGGCGCGGCAAATCCTCGCTGCTGCGCTGTCTTGCCGGTCAGATGGAACCGACAACGGGTGAGATTACCCGCGCGCGCGGGCTGAAATCGGCGCTGGTCGAACAGGATGTACCCGACGGCCTGCTACCGCTCAGCTTTCGCGCGGCGGTGCTGGCAGCGCTGACAGCGGATCAGGCCGACAATGAAAGCTGGCGCGTCGATATCGTGCTGGACGATTTGTCGGTGCCCGAGGCGTTTCGCGACACGCCGCTTGCGGCGCTGTCGGGCGGCTGGCAGCGCACCGCGCTTTTGGCGCGGGCGGCCATCACCGAACCGGACCTGTATTTGCTGGACGAACCCACCAACCACCTGGACCTTGCCCGCATCGGCCAGTTGCAACGCTGGCTGGCGGCCCTGCCGCGCGATGTGGCGGTGATCACCACCAGCCACGACCGCGCCTTTCTGGATGCGGCCACCACCCGCAGCCTGTTCCTGCGCGCCAGCGCCAGCCGCCTGTTCGCCCTGCCCTACAGCCGCGCCCGGCAGGCCCTGGCCGTGGCGGATGAGGCGGACGAGCGCCGCTTCGAGAATGATCTGAACAAGGCTGATCAACTGCGCAGGCAGGCGGCAAAGCTGAAGAACATCGGCATCAACTCTGGCTCTGATCTCTTGATCACCAAGACCAAACAGTTGAAAGACCGCGCCGAAAAGATCGAGGCGCAGGCACGGCCCGCGCATAAGGAAGGCTCGGCAGGCAGCATCCGGCTGGCCAATTCGGGAACCCACGCCAAGGCTTTGGTCAGCCTGAACGAGGCTGCGATTGCCACGCCCGATGGCCGGATGCTGTTTTCCACCGGGCAGAAATGGATCGAACGCGGCGACCGCGTGGTGATTTTGGGCGCGAATGGCACCGGCAAATCGCGGCTGATCCTGGCCGTTTTGGCGGCGATCAACGGGGCAGAGGGCGCGATCAAGGCCGCCCCCAGCCTTGCCTTGGGCTATTCCGATCAGATGCTGGCGCAATTGCCCGACAAGGCCACGCCGTTCGCGCTGGTGACGCGCAGCGTGAACGACCAGACCGCGCGCACCCTGCTGGCAGGAGCCGGGGTGAAACCAGACTGGCAGGAAAAGCCGCTGGCGCGGCTGTCGGGCGGGCAAAAGGCGCGGCTGGCGATGCTGCTGCTGCGGCTGTCAAACCCGAACTTCTACCTTCTGGACGAACCCACCAACCATCTGGACATCGAAGGCCAAGAGGCGCTGGAATCCGAACTGCTGGCGCAGGGCGCAACCTGCCTTCTGGTCAGCCACGACCGCGATTTTGTGCGCGCCGTCGGCAACCGGTTCTGGCAGATCGAAAAGCGCAAACTGATCGAGGTGGATGACCCGGAGGCGTTCTTTGCCGCAGAGTTGAACCGCTGATCCGCTGCGTAGCATGCAAGGCCGATATTTGGCGGGCCGCTGGCCCTTCACTTATCGGCCCTGCCCGTGTATGCGCTGCATCTTGAACCGGACGGAGACATGCCATGCAGGGCAGCGCCAATCTAAACCTGATGATCAAAGCCGCGCGGCGCGCTGGCAAAAGCCTTGTGAAGGATTTCCGCGAAGTGGAAAACCTGCAGGTTTCGACCAAGGGGCCGGGGGATTTCGTCTCGAAGGCCGACCGTGAGGCCGAACGGCTGATCAAAGAGGATCTGATGGGCGCGCGGCCCACCTATGGCTGGCTGGGCGAGGAAAGCGCGCCCGAGGACGGCGCAGACCCGACCCGCCGCTGGATCGTTGATCCGCTGGACGGCACGACGAACTTTCTGCACGGCATGCCGCATTGGGCGATCTCGATCGCGCTGGAACACAAGGGCGAAATCGTCTCGGCTGTGGTGTTTGACGCGGCGAAGGACGAGATGTTCTGGGCGGAAAAAGGCTCGGGCGCCTGGATGAACGACCGCCGGTTGCGCGTGTCCGGGCGCCGCGCGATGCACGAGGCGGTGTTTGCCACCGGCGTGCCGTTCGGGGCGAAAAAGACCCTGCCCGCCATGCTGGCCGATCTGGCGCGGCTGATGCCCGCCTGTGCCGGCGTGCGCCGCTGGGGCGCCGCGTCGCTGGACCTCGCCTATGTGGCGGCGGGGCGTTATGACGGGTACTGGGAACGCGAGTTGCAGCCCTGGGACATCGCGGCAGGCATCCTGTTGGTGAAAGAGGCGGGCGGCATGGTCGCCCCCATCCGCGAAGGCTATGACATTCTGGAAAAAGGTGCGCTGCTGTGCTCCAACGATCCGCTGTTCGAGCCGTTCAAGACGATCATCCGCGGCGAATGACGGCCCGCGCCTAGCGGCGCGGTACTTTCGGAATGGAACTGCGGCTGAGCTTATACTCCGCCGCAGGGTGCGGCGGATGGCCTGCGGTGCGCGCCCAGAATGCCCTGCCCCCGCGCCGCAGCAGCGCGATGGCAGCCAGAACCAACCCGGCCAGAAACCCGCCGATATGGGCCAGATAGGCCACGCCATCGGCAGCACTTGCGGCGTTGTTGATGACCTGCAGGCCAAACCACACCCCCAGCACCACCCAGGCCGGAATGGCAAATATCCGGAAGAAGATCACAAAGATGAACAGCACATCGACGCGCGCCTTGGGGAACAGCACCAGATAGCCGCCCAGCACCCCTGCAATCGCGCCCGATGCGCCCACCATCGGCGCATAAGACCCCGGATCGCCCCAGATCTGATCCGCCGCCGCCGCAAGCCCACAGACCAGATAAAACAGCAAGTATCGAACCGGACCAAGCTCGCTTTCCATATTGTCGCCAAAGATCCACAGAAACAGCATGTTGCCCGCAAGGTGCATCCAGCCGCCATGCAGGAACATATGGCTGATCAGGGTGTGAACCCCCTCACCCGCCATCACCCGCGCGGGCACCAGACCCCAGGTGTAAAAGAACAGGCCAAGCTGGTCGTCGGTCTGCAGCGTCTGCGAATAGGCCAGAAAAATCAGCACATTCGCCGCAATCAGCGCGTATGTGACATAGGGCGTGCCACCCGAGGGGTTATGATCGCGGATCGGGAACATCGGCCCAGAATGGCGATTGGGAGCGCAGGGTCAAGCCTGATCGTGGCAAGGCAGGGGGCGTTGCCCCCTCGCGCGTGCCGCGCTCACCCCCAGAGTATTTGCGCCAATGTGAAGGGCTCAGGCCGCCGAGACTTCGGCCAAAAGCTGCGCATTGCCGCCCGAGGCCGTCGTGTCGATGCAGACATGCCGTTCCAACAGCGCATGGCCTGCGTCCGGCATCCCCCCGATCAAGGGCAGAATCGGGCCCCTGCGCGCCGCAAGGGCTGTGGCGCGGCTGCGGGCGCCTGCCACGTCGCCCCACCACACAGCACCCGAAAAGCCCTGCAGGCTGGTCAGCGCCGCAACCGGCAGACCCGGGGCCTCAACCGCGTGACCGCCCAGGGCGCGGATCGCCTCTGCCTGCGCCAATGCCGTGGCGGCGGAAGGGCCAAGGCACAGAACCGGCGCGCGCGGCACGGTCGTCAACCGGTTGGACTCGCCGGTCGGCCCGGGCAGAACGCGGGCGGCGGCGCTGCGGGCAAGGGCGCGGTCGCTGCGCAGTTGCACCGCGATCTCGGCTTCCGTGCTGCTGCGATCCTCTGCGCCCGCCTCTGGTGCGGCGCGCTGGGTAAAGCGGTGCAGGTATTCCGGTCCGCCCGCCTTGGGGCCCGTGCCCGACAGCCCTTCGCCGCCGAAGGGTTGGCTGCCCACGACCGCGCCGATCTGGTTGCGGTTGACATAGGTATTGCCGACATGCAGCGCCTCGATCACCGCCTGCACCCGGTCGTCGATGCGGGTATGCAGACCAAAGGTCAGGCCATAGCCGGTGGCGTTGATGGCGCGGACCACCTCCATCTCGGTTCCCGCCTTGAAGGTGGCAACATGCAGGACGGGGCCGAAAATCTCGCGCGGCATGTCTTTGATCCCGCTGACGCGGATCACCGTGGGCGCAATGAAGGTGCCAGCGGTCGGCGCCGTCATTTCCTTCATCACCCGGCCCTCTGCCCGGGCGGTGCCGATGTAATCGCGGATGTCCTGCTGCGCGTCGGCGTCAATCACTGGGCCGATATCGGTGAACAACTGCCACGGATCGCCGATGGCCAGTTCGTCCATCGCGCCAAACAGCATTTCGGTGACGGTTTCGGCCACGTCCTCTTGAACATAAAAGCAGCGCAGGGCCGAACAGCGTTGCCC